>JBCDMA010000095.1:0-12408 GCA_038744645.1 Pseudomonadota bacterium
CGCCGGTGTTGCTGAGGTTTTTAAGACAAAAACTAGAAAGTGTTATACCGGCGCGACGCCACCACTGGACATCGCAATCACGATGGGATCACGATCGACAATAGAAGGTGTAATGAATTTACATAGCGGCGTGTTATCTACCACGTTGACAAAGATATTTGAGGCGACGGCAAGATCGTGCACATGCTGATTGACTTTTGGATCATCAGTGGCAACGAATACCATGTTTTTCCCGACTAAATCACCGTTGCAAAACTTGCGCTTTGCAACAGTAATGTGATTTGCATCTGCATATGATTGCACTGTGGAGCAAATATCGGGAGCAACAACACTGACATTTGCAGCTGTTTTCATCAACAACTCACATTTTCGGCTAGCAACTTCCCCTGCGCCTACGACGAGTGCGTCTATGTGTTCTGCGTCAATAAAAACTGGAAAGTAACGCATTGAGATAGGGTTACTTTTTGCGTTTAGGTGGTCTGTCTGACCACTCTCTGATATTCAGTCGTTGTCCTGCCACCCGAGCTTTTCGCAATGTGTCTTTCACTTCATCGGGCATGCCGGAAGGGAGGTCGACCAGCGTATAGGATTCATGAATGTCAATGGCGCCAATGTACTGACTGGAAATATCAGCTTCGTTTGCAATTGCACCGACAATATTGCCTGGTTTCACCTTATGTACATAACCAACGTCTAATCGGTATCGTTGCATGCCTTTCTCGGGTTTGCCGCGACTCCGCTGAACGCCTTTTTGATGACCATCTCTTTTTCTGTCATCACCGTGTCGGCCATGTCTCGGTGCGTTGCGATCGCGATTGCGATCATGGACAAGGTTTAGATCGCGTTGATTATCTTCATCCATTAACAGTGGGGTATCACCTTTTGCAACTTTTACAAGCGCTGCCATGATGCGTTGTGGAGAGATATCGGGTTCTTTTTCTAACGCATTTTCTAAAAGTGTGTCGATAATGGGCATGTAATCATCAAGATCATCTTTCTCAAGCACATCTAACAGTGACTGAGTGAATTTATCCATGCGTGACTCATTCAGCTGTGAGACAGATGGAATGTCCATTTTGGCGATCTTTTGCTTGGTTGTTCTTTCTATCGCTGAAAGTAATCGCTTTTCACGAGGCGAAATCAAGAGGATTGCATCGCCTTGTCTTCCAGCTCTGCCGGTTCGGCCGATTCTATGCACATAGGATTCTACGTCGTATGGAATATCGTAGTTAATTACGTGGCTAACGCGTTCAACATCTAATCCTCTTGCAACCACATCTGTTGCGACAAGAATATCCACTTTGCCTTGGCGAAGGCGCTCTACTGTGCGCTCACGCGCATTCTGTGGAATGTCGCCATTCAATGCTTCGACATCGTGACCGCGCGCGCTCAGCTTTTCAGCAAGTTCAAGCGTTGCCGTTTTAGTTCGGACAAAGATGATCATACCGTCGAATTCTTCGACTTCCATTATTCGCGTGAGTGCTTCGAGTTTATTGTGGGGAGCTACAAGGCAGAATCGCTGTGTTACTGTTGCTGCGGTCGTTGCTTTGGATTGAATTTTTACGTGTTTGGGATCATTTAAATACCGATGGGTAATTTTCCTAATCGGTTCCGGCATTGTTGCTGAGAATAACGCGGTCTGGCGTTCTTCAGGGGCATGAGACAAAATCAGTTCAACATCGTCAATAAATCCCATGCGAAGCATTTCGTCCGCTTCGTCAAGCACCAAAAACTTCAATTGATCGAGCTTAAGTGTCTTACGTTGTATGTGGTCGATGATTCGCCCAGGCGTGCCTACAACAACCTGTACACCTCGTTTCAAGCTGCGGATCTGATTGTCATATGACTGACCACCATAAACTGGCAATACTTTTATCTTTTTACTGAAGCTTGCGTACACTTGAAATGCTTCAGCTACTTGAATCGCCAATTCTCGTGTGGGCGCCAACACCAAAAGCTGCACGTTGTTTGCATCCGCATTAATCTTTGACAGCATCGGTAGTGCGAAGGCCGCGGTTTTGCCCGTACCGGTTTGTGCTTGACCGAGTAAGTCGTTACCGTCGAGAAGGAGGGGGATACTCTGCGCCTGTATCGGTGATGGTTTTTCATAACCCACCTTTTCCAGTGCTTGCAGGATAGAATTCGGCAAGCCGAGATCAGAAAAGTTTACGGCGGCGGGGTCTTGCATGTTGTTTCCTAAAACTACTTATTTCTTGCGTTGAACAGAGAAAATGGGGTGTGGCGAAAATGAAAGACCGCATTATAGGCTAATAACCTTCAACAAGCCAGTGGCAG
This sequence comes from Pseudomonadota bacterium, assembly GCA_038744645.1. Lineage (GTDB taxonomy): Bacteria > Pseudomonadota > Gammaproteobacteria > Enterobacterales > Alteromonadaceae > Glaciecola. The sequence goes on from JBCDMA010000095.1 coordinate 2,296, forward strand.
TCGAATTAACGCGATTGGCGCAAACGGGTTCAAAATAAAGGAAGATAGAAAATCGCCGATACAATGTATTACGCTTTTTTACTAAAGAAAAACATGCCAATGCAAGGTATCACTTTGGACTTCAGCAACACTGAAAATCAACTCAAAATGATTGTTGACGTTGAATTATGTGCTGACATTTTGTACGACGATGCGAGAAAAGCGATACAAGATTCCGAATATAATAAATATAAAATCTATGATGGTTCACTTCTCAATTTAATAAAGTCCGTAAAAGAGCGGATTCAAAAAGATGCGAAAGGAGAATGTGAATTTGTCATTGGCGAATCACTACCTACTGAAATCCAAATATCCATCAGCGAAGACGAAATGGAAGCGCACATCACATTGATCGGTGCCTACGGCGGCAGAACGCCTCGGATTGAAGATTTTCAACAGGCATTAGCATTGAATGGGGTTGTAAGAGGCGTTAGCCAAAAAACCATCAACAGGTTGATTGAACAAGCTAGCACACTATTACCTGGTGAAGAGCTAACAACATTGCTTGCCAAAGGGTTGCCCGCGCGCAAAGGCAAGCCTACGCACATGCTAGCTAAGATAAAGACACTGACAGAGCGTGCCTTGCAACCTACTGAAAGCGGCAAAGGCAAGGTTGATATGCGTGACTTTGGTGAAATTTTGAGCGTTACCAGCGGGACTGTCGTCGCAGAGATAAAACCGCCTTCCATTGGACGAGACGGTTACACAGTTACGCATGAAATAGTGCCTGGTATTATGGGCGATCACGTTGATATTGTGCTCGGTGAAAATACCGAAAAAGACGAAAAAGATCCTGATTTAATTCGCGCGACCATCGATGGACAACCTAAAATGGTCAACGGTGTAATGACGATCCAATGTGTTCTGACGCTTAAAGGAGTCAATGTTCGCACAGGAAATATAAAGTACAAAGGATCTGTTTTAGTAACAGGTGACGTTGCCGAAAAGATGGTTATCGAGGCCAAGGGTGACGTGATTGTTGAAGGGTTTGTAGAAGCAGCCACCATTAAATCGGGCGGGGACATCATTCTTTCGCAAGGCTGTTCAGGACCCGCAGATAAACGCGATTGCATACTTATTGCAGAAGGCGAGGTAACGCTCCAGCACGGACAAGGCGTTTCCATAGAGGCCAAAGGTGATATCAGAGTGTTCCGCCAAATTGCCTACAGCACAATAGATGCATATGGCAAAGTATTTGTAGGCAGGGGTAAGAGAGCAGATGGCAGTATCTTCGCTTGCCAAGTGATTGCTCGAAATACAATAACTGCAGGTAACATTGGTGCCGTGAGCAACAGCAAATTAGAAATTGACTATTCTCAAGGCCTGCAAAAATACATCAACAAAAAAGAGCAACTTCAGACATTGCGTGAAAATCTCGCGTCGATAAATGCAGATCATCTGATTGAATACTCAAAGCTAAATACGCGCTCTAACAAGACGAAGGCAGGCGACAAGTTAACAGAATTAGAAAATGCGCTGCAATCAGAGCAGCTTCTCTTGCAATGGCTGGTTAATGTAGAAAACGAGCTTGCTGAAAATCTCAAAAACTATAAAAACAACGCACAAGTGATCGCCATGAAAAATCTCTATCCGAATACTACTGTTCTAATGGGTGACAACACATTAACCACAACTAAAGAGACAAAAAAGAATATCTTATTCTTCCAAAGCGAAATGTGGAGACAACAACCTTATACAGGGGGTTAACAGCTCTGCTTCTTCAACGTAGAATTACGCGTCAAAAATGCCATTGAGCTGTGTCCAGCAATAGCTCGCTTGCTCAGTAAAGCGTTTCTCACACAGGCCTTTGGCCGTTTTAATGGAACTACTTTTTTGGAACAATATGGATGCTAAACACGATTCATTTATCACTTATTAAACTTCGTCATTACAAGGCATTTGAGTTTTTTGTCATCACCGTCATTATCGTATCCGCCCTGGAGATCGGCGCTAAAACCTATGATCTATCCCCATCAGCACTTTACTTAACAAAATATCTCGATGTCTTTATCACGGTATTTTTCCTCGTTGAAATCTTGATTAGATTCATAGCGGAAGAAAACAAGAGACATTTTTTCAAATCGGGTTGGAATGTGTTTGACACCCTTGTTGTGGTTATAAGTCTCATACCGATCGATGATTCGGAGCTTGTGTTATTGGCCCGATTGGTGCGCATATTTAGAGTGCTGCGAATGATTTCGATTGTGCCAGAACTGCGCACATTGATTAATTCACTGTTCATCGCACTGCCCAGGTTGGGTTATGTCGTGCTGTTGATGTTTATTATTTTTTATATTTACGCGGCGATTGGTAGCTTTTTGTTTTCTGAAATTAACCCCGTGTTGTGGGGAAACATTGCTATTTCCATGTTAACCCTATTTAGAGTCATGACCTTCGAAGACTGGACCGACGTGCAATACGAAACAATGGACGTGTACCCAATGAGCTGGATTTTTTATGTCACATTCATCTTTTTTACCGCGTTTGCCTTTCTAAATATGGTCATTGGTATTGTTGTTGGTGTGATGGAAGAAGAGCATACGCGCGAAAGAGCTGAGAAGCTTAAGGAGCAAAACCTTGTAGAACCGACGATGTTCGACTTACAAAACCAAATTGCTGCGCTCAGTCAACAGATAAAGGAATTGAAGACAGAGTCGCCTCCCAAGCCTTGATCAATAGAGAGTGGCGTAACTAAAGAACAACTAAAAAACATCCAACATCGGCATAAGTACGTTCGCTTATATGCCATCTTATCTAATCGTCGGGCTGTTAAGCGAGATCAATACAACACATTGCGCTCGTCACACAGTGATAAGCGCAATTGTTCGAGCAAGTATCTTAGGACTGCGGAGCGCTGGTTGAAGGCGCTGGTGCTGGCGCAAGTGACGTGTTGATTGCGATGATATCCTCTTCACTCAATGTCCCTGCTGACTGTTTTAATGCGACGATGGACGCAATAAAGTTGTATCTGGCATCCGCAAGGTTTCTTCGTGCGTCAAACAGGTTTCTGGTACTGTTGAGCACATCAACGATTGTTCGCGTTCCTACATCAAATCCCGCTTCAGTCGCATTTAGTGCACTTTCTGCAGAAATAACTGACTGTTCTAATGCGCTTATTGTAGAAATTGCAGCGCGAACATCGTTAAACGAAGATCGAACTAACCTCACTGTTTGACGAAACGTTAACTCTAAATCTTCGCTAGCGACAACGAAATTTGCGCGTGCTCGCTTGGACTGCGCTGAGACCGTATTACCTAAGTAAATAGGCACACTGAGGTTAACGCCGATACTGGTGCTGTTTAACCGTGGTGGATTATTCTCGATCTCTTGTGAAATACCGTCTATAGAGATTGTGCTATCAGAGTCTCGCTCACCATAAGAGCCAGTCAAACCGAGTGTAGGATAGCGACCAGACTTAGCAATATCGATATCTTCTTTTGCAATATCACGGGCAAATCGCTGTGACAATAGACTCAAATTAGAGTCTTCTGCAATTGAAAGCCAGTCGGTTACCAGCGCTGGTTGTGGAGGCGCGGGAGAAAATTTATCGGTATCTAGAATAAAGATCCTGTCGTGATACTTACCAGTAATTTCGCGCAATTCTTCTAAACGCAATTCTAGTTGGTTCTCTGCGCGGATTTGTTCTGCCACAGTGTTGTCAAAATTGGCTTGTGCTTCATGAACGTCAGTTATGGCGGTCAGCCCGACCTCGAATCGCTGTTTCGTTTGTTCTAATTGCCGTTCTATTGCAGCCAGTTCAGCTTTGACGAATTCAACATTATCCTGCTCTCGCAATACCGCTAAATACGCATTGACTGACCTTGCCATAAGGTTTTGTAACTCAGCACCAAGGTCAGCATCGCTTTGTTGCGCGAGTAACTCAGCGCGGTTGAGATTGAGCCAATTGGCGTGGTCATAAAGTGATAATGTTAAATCAATACCATAGTTTAATACGGAAGTATCAGTTTCACCCGAGATCACAAAGAAATCGTTCGCTCCTTCACCTGTTCGCTCTTGATTCCAAAATTCTTCTGTACTGTCACTGTAACCAACACTGCCAGAAATTTGCGGTAGTAAAACAGCGCGATTGACAGCTATACCAGCATAAGCAGCGTCACGAAGTGCTTCAGCGCGATTTATAATGGGATCGTTTTCAACGGCCATTTGATAAACGGTGTGTAAATCGTCGGCATTCGCGGTAGTCGTCACTGACAAGCCGAGTAGTAATGAAAGAATGGTTCTTTTCATTTAGCAAAGCCCTTATGTGTCAATGAGATCGAGGTTTTCGCCTGTAATCTCATGAATTTATTAAAGATATTATTATAAAGCATACAGTGATTGTACATATCATTGTGTGCTTAAATGTAACAGAATATGTGAGTTTTAAGGGAACAAACACTAACCGTCTAGCATCTTGGCGAGCACTGAAAACTGCATATACACGTGCCCTGATGAAGAAAGTATAGACTGTACTCGCGTTTTTAAAGTTTAAATTTATTAATGTTCACTACAAAGTCTTAAATGATTAGTCTGAATTGATCTATGCTTTGATATATTATTCTAAGTAACGTCTCATCAACCTGCTATCCAAATATGAGGAAATACACTAAAAAGGATGTAAAGGTCCTCAAAAAAGAATCATTGCATAAACGATATTTCGAGACCAACCTCTACTATTTACAGCACCGTACCTTCGAAGGTGGTTGGACACCTGAATTCACTCGCGAAGTCTTTGAACGAGGACACGCTGCAGCGGTATTACTTTATGACCCAGATAGGAGTGAGTTCGTGATGCTTGAGCAGTTCCGTTTTCCCGCGATGGAGACGTCAGATTCGCCATGGATGATAGAAGTTGTCGCTGGCATTATTGGCGAGGGGGAAACTGCAAAAGAGGTTTGTGTGCGCGAGGCAATTGAAGAAGCAGGCATTGAAGTGACTAGTCTGGTTGAAGCACCTAACTTTTTAGTAAGCCCGGGTGGCACTACTGAACGACTTTATACTTTTGTTGGTAGAGTAGACTCGTCCAACGCGGGCGGCATATTTGGGCTTGAGGAAGAAACCGAGGACATAAAGGTACATGTCGTTAGTGAATCAACTGCCAAAAGCTGGTTAGATAAGGGCGAGATTGACAATGCAACAGCGTTAATTTTATTGCAGTGGTTTTTCTTAAATAGAGATCATATTATTGCTAGCCTTTAGCTAGTCTAGGAGCGATGAGTTTTCGTATGAAACGGACGTTCACAACAGTTTCATTTATGACAGGTTGGTCGATTAAATTATTGTTCGTCAAATTGCGGTCGATGAAGATATTAGGTCGCTCATTGAGACATTACTGATTTGAAAAAAAAGTACGTTCCACATTTGCCGAGTATTCTTGCCTTGTGCGAGAGAAACTACTATTCGCTCTTACGGTTGCTCCCCGACTGTGACAGCGTAGATTTGTCGTACTCGTTTGAAATCAATGGACAGCTTACGTATAAAATCGTGATTATCGAAACGACGCGCTATACAAGCACTGTGCAAATGTCACAGATTGCGGGTAACACGCCAACATTTTTGCGTCCTGTCATGATGATCCGTCTGTACCATGATGCAAAGGTCGCAGAAGTTCTTGAAATACAGCGAATTAAACGGCTGCAGCCTTCGTATGAATATCCCAATATCAAGATGCATCAGAGAAATGAAAAATTCATGACCAATCTGTTTTTAGCCGAATGGTTAGATTTTTGTTTTGATCAGAAGAACCAAAAACAGCCTGTTTCACTTTCCAGCAAGTCAGGCTAAAGCCAATAACTAAACAATAAAACGCACCAACTATGCACCACATCATTTATCTGCATGGTTTTTTGAGTTCGCCTTTATCGGTAAAAGCTCAAATCACCAAGAACTTTTTAAAAAAGCATTACCCCAGTGTCAACTTTCATTGCCTTCAACTGTCGGGCAACATATATCAAACCCGACGCCAAGTAGACGCCCTTGTATCTACTATTCCACAGGATGAATTGCGATTTATCGGCAGCTCTATGGGAGGCTTCCTTTCAACTTACGCGCTTGAGAAGTACGGTGGAAAGGCGGTGTTAATTAACCCTGCGGTAAAGCCACATGAGTTATTGGTAGAATACCTGGGGATGCACGTAAACCCTTACTCTGGCGAGCGATTCTTCATTCATACTGAACATTTAAACGCATTGCAGGACATCGCCCAGTGCATCATTAAACAGCCCGATAAGTATATGGTTTTGCTGCAAACAGGTGATGCAACATTGGATTATCGCCAGGCGAGAGAAAAGTATGCATTGTCACACTTACACATCGAAGAAGGTGGCGACCACAGCTTTGTTGACTACGAAATGTGGTTACCGAAGATCATTGATTTCTTGTGGTAATGTAAGCCCATATAACCACACTTGCTCGCGTTATGCGGGCTTGATACTATCGAACTCAGCAGAGTCTGTCACCCAAATCAGATCGCGCACCTACAGCGTATAAAAATAATAAAACAAAGCGTGAAACAACCACGCATGTCAACAAGCGAATAAATTCGAACAATGAGCAATCAATACAATTCAGAAGCAATAGAAGTACTCAATGGATTGGAGCCAGTGAAGCGCAGACCTGGCATGTACACTGACACCACACGACCCAATCATTTAGCCCAAGAAGTGATTGATAATAGTGTTGACGAAGCACTAGCCGGATTTGCGGACAATATAAAAGTGGTGTTACACGAAGACAATTCGCTTGAAGTGGTGGATGATGGTCGCGGCATGCCGGTTGATGTGCATCCTGAAGAAAAGATATCTGGTGTCGAACTGATCATGACTAAGCTGCACGCTGGCGGCAAATTCTCGAATAAAAACTATGAATTTTCCGGTGGTCTTCACGGTGTCGGTATATCTGTGGTCAATGCACTTTCGAACCGCGTTGAAGTGACTGTACGCAGAAGTGCGCAAGTGCATCAGATGGCGTTTGCCGATGGCGATAAAATACAAGAACTGCAAGTGATCGATACTTGTGGCAAACGCAATACAGGGACGCGCGTGCATTTTTGGCCCGATCCTTCCTATTTTGACAGCGCAAAATTCTCCATATCAAAACTTCAGCATTTACTTCGTGCAAAAGCAGTGCTTTGTCCCGGTTTGCGGATAAGGTTTGACAACAAACAATCAAAAGAATCACAAGAGTGGTATTACGAAGATGGATTGAAAGACTATCTGTTTCAGTCTGTCAACGATGCTATTTGTGTACCAGAAGAAGGGCCATTTATCGGCCAGTTTTCTGGCAACGCTGAAGCGGCTGACTGGGCTGTCATGTGGTTGCCCGAAGGTGGTGAGTTGATCACTGAAAGTTATGTTAATCTAATTCCAACCGCGCAAGGCGGCACCCACGTTAATGGCTTGAGACAAGGCTTGTTAGATTCGATGCGAGAATTCTGCGAGTTTAGGAACCTGTTGCCACGTGGCGTGAAAATAAGTGCAGATGACATTTGGGAACGCTGTACCTACATTCTCTCAACAAAGATGCAAGATCCCCAGTTTGCTGGGCAAACAAAAGAAAGACTGTCATCGCGACAGGCATCTGCTTTTGTTTCAGGCGTTGTCAAAGATGCATTCAGTTTATGGCTAAACCAACACACTGATGTCGCTGAAATATTGGCAGATATGTGCATCGCAAATGCGCAGCGGCGCATGCGTCAAAGTAAGAAAGTAGAACGCAAAAAAGTCACGCAGGGTCCGGCATTACCAGGAAAGCTCACCGATTGTTCGACACAAGATAATGGCGTGTCTGAGCTATTTCTCGTTGAAGGGGATTCTGCAGGTGGTAGCGCAAAACAAGCCAGAGACAGAGAGTTTCAGGCCATCATGCCATTGCGTGGGAAAATTCTAAATAGCTGGGAAGTGGATTCTGGTCAAGTGCTTGGTTCGCAAGAAATCCACGATATTTCAGTCGCCATTGGGATGGACCCTGATTCAACAGACTTAAGCGGCTTGCGATACGGCAAGATTTGCATTTTGGCTGATGCGGATTCCGATGGGCTGCATATAGCAACACTGCTTTGCGCGCTGTTTGTGAAACATTTCAGGGCCCTCGTCGATCACGGTCATGTTTATGTCGCCATGCCTCCGCTATTTAGAATTGATGTCGGAAAAGAGGTGTTTTACGCGTTGGATGAATCAGAAAAGCAGGGGATATTGGACCGCATCGAGGCAGAGAAAAAACGCGGTAAAGTCAGCGTCCAGCGATTCAAAGGGTTAGGTGAAATGAACCCTATCCAACTGCGCGAAACCACCATGGACCCGAACACAAGACGCTTGGTAAGACTATCATCAGAGAATGCTGAAAATATGCTGGAATTGATGGATATGCTTCTCGCCAAGAAACGTGCAGGCGACCGTAAAACTTGGCTTGAAAGTAAAGGCAATCTGGCCGTTATTGACTGATATGAATTGTTCTATTCCACCAGGAGTTGCCTTAACAAACTCATCATATGAATCTCCGATGGTGTCAACAGTTTCCAACACCTTTGACAGATCGTTAGCGTGGACATTGCTTTGAGCTAAATCTGTCAACGAGTTAAATCACTTGATCGCACTTGTTTGATAAAAAAATTGGCCGAAATGACGATAAATACATATCTCTAGGTATTTTTTAAACAATGTAGTTCTTGGATGGTAAATGTTGAATACAATTAAAGGGCAAATCGCGCTTTCATTTTGCTTTGTGTTTCTTTTACTTATCTCGCAAAAGATATCCGCAGATACGCCATTCATTGATACTTTCTATGACCATAATGCTGTAAAGCTACTGATCGATCCTCAAACGGGTAAAATCTTTGCTGCTAATGAGTCAGCTCAAAATTTTTATGGATACCCTGCATTAACTTCGATGTTTATTCAGCAAATTAACCAACTATCGCCTGAGCAAGTTGCCTCTGAGCGACTGCTAGCTGAACAAGAGGGACGCAGTTTTTTCGTTTTCCGCCACAAGCTATTTGATGGCAGTGTTAAGACAGTAGAGGTTCATTCTTCGCCCATTGTCTATCAGGGTAAAACGCTTCTTTTTTCCATCATCAAAGACATATCAAAACAACGAGATATGCAAGATGAACTTTGGCATTACCAGCAACATCTTGAGAGTTTGGTAGAAGAGAAAACTAAAAAAGTGAAGGGTAGCCTGAATATCATCATCATATTGATGGGTACGGCACTTTTTATCTCGTTGATTACCATAGTGTTAATGAAACGACTTATCGCCCTAAAAAAATCTTCAAACAACCAACTAAGTGAAAGCAAGCGACTATATGACTTGGCCGTTGAGGGCACGGGCGTGGGTATTTGGTCGTGGAATATAAAAACAGATGAAACCTATTGGTCTGAGCAATTTTTTAGGTTGTTGGGCTTCAAAGACAATGAAATAAAACCAAGTTTGGAAGAGTTTCAAAATCGTTTGCATCCTGATGATATGGAAAGAGCAACTGCACGGCTTAATGCACACTTGTCTCACTACGAAAAATACGATTTAGAATTTCGGTTATTGTGCGCAAACAATCAGTATAGATGGTTCAGAGTTATGGGGCGCGCCCAACGAGATGAAGACAAAAATCCAATAGAGATGGCTGGCTCAATACAAGACATACATGATAAAAAGCTGCGTAGCATCGAGTTAGTCGACACAACGAATAGGCTCAAAGAAGAAGTATCATTGCGAACCCAGGCGGAAAAACTGAGTGAAACACAGCGCGATAGGCTGCAGGTAATATTAGAACAGGCCAGTGATGGTATTCACATTCTGAATATGGATGGTGATGTCGTCTACTGTAGCCGTTCCTTTTACTCTAAACTTGGCTATACGAGCGGAGAAGCATTAAAACTCAATGTGCGAGATTGGGAAGGCGTCATTCCTGAAGAAGAGTTGCGTTCAGCTATTGCTAATTTGGTTAAAGAGCCAACTATCTTCGAAACAGTGCATGTCAAGAAAAATGGTGACACCTACCCAGCTGAGGTAACCACTGAAGTTGTTTCCATCAATAATCAGACTTTTCTCTACGCCTCGGCAAGAGATATAACCAAAAGA
>JBCDMA010000096.1:0-12246 GCA_038744645.1 Pseudomonadota bacterium
AGACTGTCTGCAAACTGTGTTCATGGCCGGTGAGCGTCTGGACCCTCCAACCTACCACTGGACAACGGAAAAAACCGGTAAACCTGTCATCGACCACTGGTGGCAAACAGAAACGGGTTGGGCAATATCGGCAAATCTGACGGGTATCGAGACACTACCGATTAAACCGGGTTCCTCGACTAAACCCGTACCGGGATTTAACGTTCAGATCCTAGATTCGCTTGGCAATCAAATGCCCGCTAACACACAAGGTTCGATTGCAATCAAGCTGCCACTTCCGCCGAGCTGCCTGGCGACAATATGGGGTGATTTCGATCGTTTCAGTGATAGTTATTTGACCGAATTCCCAGGATATTACTGTTCGGGTGATGGCGGATATATTGACGAAGATGGTTATCTCTTTGTGATGGGGCGAACGGATGATGTGATCAACGTTGCTGGACATCGATTGTCGACCGGTGAGATGGAAGAAGTGATCGCCAGCCATGCCGCCATTGCAGAATGCAGCGTGATAGGCGTACCCGATAACTTGAAAGGTCAAGTCCCTGTGGGCCTAGCGCTGTTGAAAGACGGCGTGGATATATCGCCAGAAGCATTGGAAAAAGAACTGGTTGGTATGGTCAGAAAGGAAATAGGCGCAGTCGCTTGTTTGAAACAGACAGTGGTCGTTCCTCGTCTCCCGAAAACCCGCTCCGGTAAGATTCTACGCAAATTGCTCAGGCAAATTGCAGAGAATCAAGAAATCACCATACCGTCTACCATTGATGATCCGGCGAGTGTTCCAGAGATACAAAGCATTATGCAAAACAACGGTTTAATCAAAGACGATTAAACGCACGCTGAGTAAAAAAAGGAGCCAATGGCTCCTTTTTTAATGAGCTTAACCCAAACAAACCTGATCCAAATGTCCAGATAAATGTTTAACGACATGTGAAATAATTATTTCTAATTTGAATATTGTCGACTATTTAAACCATTAGTCGAATGATATATTGCTTAATTCAATTTATTTGGATATATTGTCGACAATATTCACAGGGAAACGCAAACATGCTCGCTGAACAAGCTATCACGACTGCTGACAAAACGTTTATCGCACTGCGAGGAGACGTCGTAAGCGGTGCGATTGCGGCAGGTGAAAAGCTCAATGAAGCTGAGTTGTCCGCAAAGTATAAAGTCAGTCGCGCAATCATCCGAGAATCCATCAACCGATTGGAAGCAGCAAACCTTGCAGAACGTCGCGCAAATGTCGGCGCAAGAGTTGTTACATTGTCTCCCGAGGGACTGATTCAACTCTATCAAGTGAGAGAATCACTCGAGGGCATGGCGGCACGTCTTGCAGCAAAGAACATGAAGAATGATGAAATCGAACAGTTGAGAAGCTTACTCAGTTCGCATGCGCATCAAATCATGGCGAAAGAATCATATTACCAAGAAGCGGGCGATGTGGATTTTCACTATCGCGTCGTGCTCGGTAGCCACAATCAACATCTTATTTCGATGTTGACAAACAACATCTATCACTTGGTCAGGATGTATCGCGTGCAACTGGGCATGGCGGGACCGAGAGTTTCAACGGCGTTCGCCGAACACCAACATATTGTTCAGGCCATTTCAAACCGCGATGAAGAATTAGCAGAGATGCTGATGAGACGTCACGTAACTTATTCAATGAACAACATAAAATCAAAATTGAGGAACATGCAATGAGTGCAGGTAGGAAATTTAGACAAGCACTATCGGAAAATCATCCGCTACAAATTGTCGGCACGATCAACGCCTATAGTGCAATGATGGCGAAACGCATTGGTCACCAAGCCATCTATCTATCGGGTGGCGGTGTCGCTAACGCCTCTTACGGTTTACCCGATCTGGGTATGACGTCATTGAACGATGTCATTGTTGACGTACAACGCATCACATCAGCGTGTGATTTACCCCTTCTGGTAGATATTGACACTGGCTGGGGCGGCGCTTTTAACATCGCCAAGACAATCAAAGATATGGAAAAAGCTGGCGCAGCGGCCGTACACATGGAAGATCAGGTAGCGCAAAAAAGATGCGGACATCGGCCCAACAAAGAAATCGTGTCGCTTCAAGAAATGGTAGACCGCATCAAGGCCGCCGTCGACGCAAGAACAGATCCTGACTTTTTCATCATGGCCAGAACCGATGCTTTCGCACAAGAAGGCTTAGAAAAAGCCATTGAGCGGGCGCAAGCCTATGTTGCCGCCGGTGCAGACGGCATATTTGCCGAAGCGGTAAAAACTGAAGAACACTATCGTGCGTTCAGTGAAGCCTTAGACGTGCCAATTCTGGCGAACATCACCGAATTTGGCCAAACCGAATTGTGGAACAAATCACTGCTAGGCGAATGGGGTGCAGCAATGGTGCTTTATCCACTTTCGGCATTTAGAGCGATGAACAAAGCTGCAGAAAATGTGTATCAATGCTTGCTCAATGATGGCGACCAGAAAGCTGTGGTAGATAGCATGCAAACACGGATGGAGCTATACGACTATCTTGGATATCACGATTACGAACAGAAGCTTGATAGCTTATTTGCTCAAGGCAAAAACAAATAGTAACTACCTGACATATTGCAGCAATGTCATGCCGACAAAACAAACCCAAGGCATGAACGCACAACAGAATTATTGAGGAGAAAATGATGGCTGAAAACAAAATAGGCGGCGCGGGACTAAGAGGCCAAAGCGCAGGTGAAACAGCCTTGTGTACGGTGGGCAAGAGCGGATCAGGCTTAACGTATTGTGGTTATGATGTTTCAGATTTGGCGGAAAATGCAACCTTTGAAGAAGTGGCCTATCTGTTGTTCAACCGAGAGTTACCCAATGAAGGCGAGTTAGCAGCCTACAAAGAAGAGCTAGCCGCTCAGCGCGACTTGCCACAAGCACTCAAAGAAGTCCTACAACGTATTCCAGCCGACGCGCATCCAATGGATGTCATGCGAACGGGTTGTTCATTTCTCGGTAATATTGAGCCAGAAGAAGATTTTGCCCAGCAAAACAAAGCGGCCAATCGCTTACTTGCCGCATTCCCTGCGATCATGTGTTACTGGTATCGCTACAGCCACGACGGTGTCGAAATTGACTGTGCAACGGATGAAGATTCAATTGGTGGTCACTTTCTAAAACTGCTTTTGGACAAGAAACCATCAGAGTTACACAGTCGTGTCATGGACGTTTCACTGATTCTTTATGCCGAACACGAATTTAACGCGTCGACGTTTACTGCACGCACCTGTGCATCAACGTTGTCCGACATGTTTTCTTGCATTACAGGTGCCATCGGCTCATTGCGTGGACCTCTTCATGGCGGCGCAAATGAAGCCGCTATGGACATGATTCAAAAGTTCTCATCACCTGAAGATGCGCGTGTGCAAATGGCGGGCATGCTTGAAAGAAAAGAAAAAATCATGGGCTTTGGACATGCCATTTATCGTGTTTCTGACCCAAGAAATGTGATTATCAAAGCGTGGTCTGAAAAGCTATCAAAAGAGTTTGGTGACACCTCCTTGTACGACATCTCAGTTGCTTGTGAAGCCTTTATGTGGGAAGAGAAGAAATTGTTCTGTAACGCCGATTTTTTCCATGCTTCTGCATATCACTTCATGGGCATACCGACAAAATTATTCACGCCGATCTTCGTCTGTTCGCGATTAACAGGTTGGGCTGCACATGTCATGGAACAGCGATCAAACAATCGCATTATCCGACCAAGCGCTGATTACATTGGTCCAGAACCGCGAAAAGTTGTACCGATAGCGCAACGATAATTTGAATGTATGAATAGATTTGGATCGAAAGTATGAATTACAAATACCGCAAACCCCTACCCGACTTTAAGATGAATGGTGTTACTGTCGATTTCTTTGACACGAGAGAAGCCATTGAATCCATCAGTCCTGGGGCGTATGCAAAACTGCCTTACACCTCCAGAGTGTTGGCAGAACAACTCGTGCGAAAATGTACACCCGAAAGCTTGACGGATTCACTCAAGCAAATCATTGGCAACAAGCGAGACCTTGATTTCCCTTGGTATCCCGCCCGCGTGGTTTGTCACGATATATTGGGTCAGACCGCTTTGGTTGATCTGGCCGGTCTCAGAGATGCAATTGCTGAACAAGGGGGAGACCCGGCCAGAGTCAATCCAGTGGTACCGACACAGTTAATTGTCGACCATTCGCTAGCCGTAGAGCACGGTGGTTTCGATCCAGACGCATTTGATAAGAATAGAGAAATCGAAGACAGACGCAATGAAGACCGTTTTCATTTTATCGAATGGACCAAGACCGCGTTCAAAAACGTCGATGTGATCCCCGCTGGAAACGGGATCATGCATCAAATCAATTTGGAAAAAATGTCTCCTGTCATTCAGTATCGAGACGGCGTTGCATTCCCTGACACCTGCGTGGGTACGGATAGTCACACGCCGCATGTAGATGCATTAGGCGTCATCGCCATCGGTGTTGGAGGACTGGAAGCTGAGACCGTCATGCTTGGACGTCCATCCATGATGCGGCTACCCGACATCGTTGGTGTGAAGCTAACAGGCACGCGTCAGCCTGGCATCACTGCAACCGATATTGTGCTGGCGATTACCGAGTTTCTAAGACAGGAAAAAGTGGTCTCTAGTTACCTCGAGTTCTACGGTGAAGGCGCCAAAGATCTCACCATTGGTGATAGAGCAACTATTTCAAACATGACGCCAGAATACGGCGCGTCTGCGGGGATGTTTTATATCGATGAGCAGACCATCAATTATTTGAAACTCACTGGACGAGAGCCGGAACAAGTCGCTCTGGTTGAAGCCTATGCTAAACACACTGGGTTGTGGGCAGACGACTTAGAAGATGCAGAGTATGAACGGGTATTGGAATTTGATCTATCCAGCGTTTCGCGCAACATGGCAGGCCCATCAAATCCACATCGTCGACTTGCCACAGATACCTTAAAAGACAAAGGGTTTTCGCTTGCTGATTTGGCAAATAATGACGACCCAACGCAAATGCCTGATGGTGCAGTCATTATTGCCGCGATCACCAGCTGCACGAATACGTCAAACCCGCGCAATGTCGTGGCTGCCGGCCTGGTGGCTAAGAAAGCCAATGCGCTGGGGTTACTACGCAAACCTTGGGTTAAATCTTCATTTGCGCCCGGTTCTAAAGTGGCTAAGTTGTATTTGGAAGAATCTGGGCTGCTACCAGAATTAGAAAAACTGGGATTTGGTATTGTGGCTTATGCGTGCACGACCTGTAACGGAATGAGCGGTGCACTCGACCCAGCGATACAGCAGGAAATTATAGACAGAGATCTCTACGCCACGGCAGTGTTGTCAGGTAATCGAAACTTTGATGGCCGAATTCACCCCTATGCGAAACAAGCATTTCTCGCGTCACCTCCTTTGGTTGTTGCCTATGCGATTGCCGGGACAATGCGATTTGACATCGAAAATGATGTGCTCGGTCAAGACGCGGATGGCAATGCCATCCGACTAAACGACATTTGGCCCAGCGATGAAGAAATAGATGCAATCGTTAGTGAATTCGTTAAACCCGAACAATTTAAGAAAATATATACACCGATGTTTGATCTAGGTGCGTTTGAACCGGCGGAGAGTCCGCTTTACGACTGGCGACCTATGAGCACTTATATCCGCCGCCCACCCTATTGGGAAGGTGCGTTAGCAGGTGAAAGAACACTTCAATCCATGCGTCCGCTGGCAGTTTTAGGCGATAACATCACAACGGATCACCTCTCGCCGTCAAACGCGATTTTACGCGCAAGTGCTGCGGGGGATTACTTGCATAAGATGGGTTTGCCTGAAGAAGACTTTAACTCATATGCCACACACCGCGGTGATCACCTAACTGCGCAACGTGCTACATTTGCCAATCCCAAGTTATTAAATGAGATGTGTCGCGATGATGAAGGCGGTATCAAACAAGGCTCGTTGGCAAGGATTGAACCTGAAGGAAAAGAAAGCCGCATGTGGGAAGCTATCGAAACCTACATGAATCGCAATCAACCGTTGATCATTATCGCCGGTGCTGATTATGGTCAAGGCTCTTCAAGAGACTGGGCGGCTAAAGGCGTTCGTCTTGCAGGTGTTGAAGCCATTGTTGCGGAAGGGTTTGAGAGGATCCACCGAACGAACTTGGTCGGGATGGGTGTATTACCATTGCAATTCATCAACGGTGAGAATCGTCATACATATTCGATAGATGGAACGGAAACCTTCAATGTAGAAGGTGTACCCACACCTGGCGGTGTTATGAGCGTCGTAATGACGCGAAGTAATGGCGAGAAGCAGTCGTTTTCTGTGAAATGTCGACTTGACACAGCTGAAGAAGTATCTGTCTATTCAGCAGGTGGCGTCTTACAAAAATTCGCTCAGGATTTTCTGGAATCAAGTGCGGAACCTGCATGATTAGAGCCTCTTAACAGTTAGTCTTGCAAGGCGCCAACCCTCCGATTAAATACCCCTTGTAAGACTAACGCCCTTTCTAAAAACGCTCATTGAAATTTACAAGGCATCCATATGGCTGAAGCATTTACATCCAAGGCTCAAACAACTTTCCCTCCTCAGATTAAGGTCCCCGCAACCTATATGCGCGGTGGTACAAGTAAAGGGGTGTTTTTTAGACTCGACGAATTGCCTGAAAACGCGCAAGTGCCTGGCGAGGCGCGCGATAGGTTATTACAAAGAGTCATTGGTTCGCCTGACCCTTATGCAAAACAAACTGATGGAATGGGCGGCGCAACATCGAGTACTAGTAAGACAGTAATCATCAGTAAAAGTGATAAACCTGACCATCACGTTAACTACTTGTTTGGTCAAGTGTCTATCGACAAAGCATTTGTCGATTTTTCTGGGAATTGTGGAAATTTAACTGGTGCTGTAGGCTCATTCGCGATCGAAAGTGGCCTCATCGATAAAAGCCTCTTGCCTCAAAATGGGATTTTCGAAGTAAAAATCTGGCAAGTGAACATTGGCAAAACCATCATTGCACATGTACCTATCACGGGTTATCAAGTGCAAGAGACAGGCGACTTTGAGCTTGATGGCGTTACTTTTCCGGCAGCAGAAATCAAAATCGACTTTATGGCCCCGGCAGACGACGACCCAAATTCAGGCGGGGTGTTACCCACAGGCAACCTTGTTGATGTGCTAGAGGTACCAGGGGTAGGAGAGTTTGAAGCGAGTTTTATCAACGCAGGGATCCCTACTATCTTCTTGAACGCTAGTGCACTTGGTTACAAGGGAACAGAGTTGCAAAGCGACATCAACTCAGACGATGAAGCCTTAGCGCGTTTTGAAACTATTCGCGCTTACGGGGCAGTCAAAATGGGATTGATTAAGCACATTGATGAGGCGCAAACTCGACAGCACACGCCTAAAATTGCATTTGTTTCACCGCCGCAAGATTACACCACATCGAGCAATAAAACGATTTCAGCCGGTGAGTTGACACTGCATGTTAGAGCGCTCTCGATGGGGAAACTACATCACGCCATGATGGGTACGGCCGCTGTCGCCATTGGCACTGCTGCAGCTATAGAAGGCACCTTGGTTAATTTAGCAGCGGGCGGAGGAAGCATCGAAGAAGTTAAATTTGGACACCCATCGGGAACGCTGACGGTGGGCGCAAAAGCAACACAAACAGACACCGGATGGAAAGTTGAAAAGGTCAGTATGAGCAGAAGCGCGAGAGTGCTAATGGAAGGGAACGTGAGAGTGAGGCTTGATTAGTCATGCTTGTAATTTAAACACGAGAATTGGGCGAATGTGCTGATATGAACAGATGTTAAAGCTGTATATCGAGCAAGTTCCTGCTAGACAAAGATCCTAGCGTTCTTGCAGTGAGCAATGAGAATGGCACTCGCAGCAAATAGGCCGTAATCAACGCGCAATTCACCACAACACTCATCAATCGACACATTGCGAATTCAAGGAGGCAACACTGTGCAGGATTATATTCTTTGGTACCAAAATTTAGGCATGGGAGACGTGAACCAAGTCGGCGGCAAAAACGCGTCACTTGGTGAGATGATATCGAATCTCTCAACCGCAGGTGTGCAGGTACCAGGTGGCTTTGCCACAACTGCTTATGCGTTCAACCAATTTCTTGAGACCAGCGGCGTTGAGGCAAAGATATATGACACCTTAGATTCGCTGGATATTGAAGACATCAGTGCACTCACAGCAGCCGGCCAGCAAATACGACAGTGGATCCTCGACACACCTTTTCAACCTGAATTAGAAGCCGCGATCAAAGCAGCATTTAATGACCTAGTAATAGATTCTGATGGCGACCCTTCTTTTGCAGTGCGCTCATCTGCCACCGCCGAAGATATGCCTGATGCATCTTTTGCCGGTCAGCAAGAAACGTTTCTCAATGTGAAAGGGTATGACGCCGTGTTAGTTGCAATAAAGCACGTCTTTGCGTCTTTGTTCAACGACCGCGCGATTTCATATCGGGTGCATCAAGGCTATAACCATAAAGGCGTTGCGCTGAGCGCCGGCATACAGCGCATGGTGCGAAGTGATTTGGCGGCTTCCGGCGTTTTGTTCACGATAGACACGGAATCTGGATTTGAGGATGTTGTGTTTATCACCAGCTCACATGGATTGGGTGAGATGGTTGTACAGGGCGCAGTCAACCCAGACGAATTTTACGTGCATAAGCCAACACTGCAGAAACAAAAACCCGCCGTCGTGCGTCGTAATCTCGGCAGTAAGTTAACGCAGATGGTTTATTCATCAAATACCGCCCATGGCAAACAAGTGGAGATAATTGATGTAGACGCCAACAAAAGTCGACAGTTCTCAATTACCGACGAAGAAGTCATGGAACTCGCGCGTCAGGCACTAGTGATTGAAGCGCACTATGGTCGCCCTATGGATGTTGAATGGGCAAAGGATGGTGAAGACGGCAAACTGTATATCGTACAAGCCAGACCGGAGACGGTGCGCAGTCGAGAAGACTTGCAGGTGATTGAACGCTTTCAATTGAAAAGCGCCGGTCAGGCGATTTGCAGTGGGCGCGCAATCGGACACAAGATCGGCGCGGGTACCGCAAAGGTGCTTGCCGGTATAGATGAGATGAACAAGATAGAGGCGGGTGATGTGTTAGTCACTGACATGACCGACCCAGATTGGGAACCGTTAATGAAAAAGGCCTCCGCTATCGTCACCAATAGAGGCGGGAGAACCTGCCATGCAGCAATAATTGCCAGAGAACTGGGCATTCCTGCGGTCGTTGGATGCGGCGATGCAACCAGTATTCTAACAACGGGTGACAATGTCACAGTGTCCTGCGCCGAAGGCGATACTGGGTACATTTATGAATCAAAGCTTGAATATGATGTCACCCATTCTCGCATCGATACCATGCCAGCGTTACCGTTAAAGGTCATGATGAATGTAGGCAATCCGGATCGAGCCTTTGATTTTGCCCGGTTACCGCACGAAGGCGTCGGCTTGGCGAGACTCGAATTCATCATCAATCGCATGATCGGCATTCATCCCAAAGCACTGATTAGTTTTGACCAGCAAGATGACGATCTTAAAACAGAAATAACAGAGATGATTGCAGGATATGCATCACCTACTGAGTTTTACATCGAAAAGCTGGTTGAAGGTATTGCTACAATTGGCGCGGCATTTTCGCCTAAAAAAGTCATCGTTCGCCTATCCGACTTTAAATCCAATGAATACTTTAATTTAGTCGGCGGCACACAATTTGAGCCTGATGAAGAAAACCCCATGCTCGGTTTTAGGGGCGCATCGCGCTATCTATCGGATGATTTTAAAGACTGCTTTGCATTGGAGTGCGAAGCAGTAAAGCGCGTTCGCAACACCATGGGATTGGTTAACGTCGAGATCATGATCCCTTTTGTCAGGACCTTGGAAGAAGGTCGGCAAGTGATTAAATTACTAGCTGAAAATGGGCTAAAGCAAGGAGAAAATGGATTACGCGTCATCATGATGTGCGAGCTGCCCTCTAACGCCCTGCTAGCAGAGCAATTCCTCGATATATTTGACGGTTTCAGCATAGGTTCAAATGATTTAACCCAGCTTACCCTTGGCTTGGATAGAGACTCAGGACTAATCGCTCACTTGTTTGATGAACGCGATGAAGCCGTCAAAGCCTTGCTTAGCATTGCAATTTCAACAGCCAAAAAACGCGGAAAATACGTGGGCATCTGTGGCCAGGGCCCGTCCGATCATGAGGATTTTGCAGCATGGCTTGTCGAACAAGGCATTGACAGTGTGTCACTGAATCCAGATACAGTTATCGAAACTTGGCTGTATATCGCAGAGAATCATGGAGAACTAAAGGCATGACTAACATGAGTGAATTCAATCCATCTCAGTCGATAAAAACACTCCCTGGGACAGAATACAAATATCATAGCCTTCCGCATACCGCTGAATCCTTGGGCATTAAGCTTCACGAATTGCCATTTTCACTACGTCCAATTCTGGAAGGCATTGCTCGCAATGTCGGCAAACAGGGGATCGAGGTCGAGCAAGTTCTCGCACTTGGTGCATGGCCAAAACATCAAGGCAAGCATCCAATAGAAATCCCATTTACTGCGGGTCGCGTCATTATGCATGATTTGAGCGGTACGCCCGCCATTGTGGATTTCGCCGCAATGCGATCGGCAGTGCAACGTATGGGTTTGGACCCAGCGATTATTGAGCCCTTGGTGCGCGCTGATCTCGTTATAGATCATACTGTTACGATGGACAATACCGGCAGCCCGGCATCGTTAAAGATAAATGGAGAGATGGAAGCCGCTAGAAACATGGAGCGCTATGCGTTCTTAAAATGGGGCGCGCAGGCATTTAAAACAATCCGGATCATTCCTCCGCAAACCGGCATCGTTCATCAGGTAAATTTAGAGTATTTGGCGCAAGGATATTTAAGCATTGATGGCTTGATGGTGCCCGATACCTTGATAGGCATGGATAGTCACACGCCAATGGCTAATGCCCTTGGTATCGTGGGTTGGGGAGTTGGCGGTATCGAAGCTGGCGCCTCAATGTTGGGTCAACCGATGCAAATGTTGGCACCAGAAGTGGTGGGCGTTGAGCTCACTGGGGCGCTGAGAGAAGGCGTGACTGCGACCGACCTCGTACTGACAATAACCGAAATGTTACGAAACCACCCAGGCGGTGTCGTCGGCAAATTTGTTGAATATGTGGGAGAAGGTAGCACCAGTCTTTCGCTGCCTGACCGAGCAACCATTGCCAACATGTCCCCTGAATACGGCGCTACTATGGGCTTTTTTCCTTTTGATAAAATTTCAGCAGGCTATCTCAAAGCAACCGGCAGAGATGGTGAGCTTCCTTTGGCGTTTTATAATGCGCAACATATGGTGTGGTCGTCGGGCCAACCGCTGCCTCAATATACTGAGCTTCTTACGCTCGACCTATCGACAGTTGAACCCTGTGCCGCCGGGCCAAAAAAACCTCAGGACCGACTGCCTCTTGCGCAGATGGGTAATGTATTTAATAAGGCAGCTGCAGAAGGCGATCGAACCCCTGAAATCGCCAACATCACACCTATGAAAACCGACGATGCAGGGATCTTTTGTCCGTTGCCAGAAAGAACCCTGAAGGATGGCGATATTGTGATTGCAGCAATCACCGCCTGCACCAATACATCCAACCCTAGCGTGCTTATTGCAGCAGGACTTGTCGCACAAAAAGCACATGCACTTGGAATGAAAGTACCCAATGGAGTCAAGACTTCACTGGCACCAGGATCGCCCGTTACAACAGACTATCTGACAAAGGCAGGTCTGCAGCAGCATTTAGATGCATTGGGTTTTAATACAGCGGGTTATGGCTGTACCACCTGTGTGGGTAATTCGGGACCATTAGCGCTGAGTATCGAGAAAGCGCTGCAACATAAGGACATCATCGCAGCTTCAGTGTTATCAGGAAATCGAAATTTCGAAGGTCGCGTACATCCGGATGTTGACGCAAACTTTCTAATGTCACCACCGCTTGTCGTTGCGATGGCACTTGCTGGCACAGTCGACATCAACGTGACCACTGATCCCATTGGACAGGACTCAAGAGGCGATGAGGTTTATCTACGCGATATTTGGCCAAGTAATGATGAGATTGCACAAATAATGGATTCATGCATAGATCCAAAGGCATTCAGAGAAACCTATGAAAACGCACTTGATGGGCCGGAAACCTGGA
>JBCDMA010000097.1:0-12214 GCA_038744645.1 Pseudomonadota bacterium
CCAATGCAATCAAATAGCATTAAGATACCTAACAAAGCACCCTGAAAGGGTGCAATCAGTCGTCGATGAAAAACTTAAACATATAAAACCTGATGAACAGAACTACGCTGAACAATTGTTAAAGCTCCCTAAACAAATCCAAAAGATGATCTGCGGCTTTTATGAAACGGCGAGGAATTCGACTGAGCAATCAAATGCGCCTAATACAGCGGGTATTAATTCTCGACTGTCCTCAACAAAAACGTATTTGAAACCTTTGGCGACAGGCACGAATGTGGAGGTGAATGACATCCCTGTGCGTTCGACTTCATTTTTTACATCTAATTTCACCGATAAAGTATCGTTAGAACACATTCCAACGTTACCAAGACTGTTTCATTCTATGGTGGATAAAACGGATTACAATAAGCATTTTTTTGGAGCGACAAATCATTGGGTATTCTTACTTGATCACGCAGACCTTGGTCGATTAACGAACAAGATGCTCACCGCAGAGTTTTGGTTTCCTCGGTTATCTGGAGAGCTATACGCGCTAGGCGTGGGGAGATTCGAAGAGAAGCTGTATATGTATGGTGCGCAAGACGATAGGCTAGCTGAGCGGGAGCAGTGGTGCCATCAAGTAATAGAGTAAATAACGCCATGAATTCAGATATCTGTAAATGTTTTTGTACCAAACCGAGAAAATCGTCCTGATACATTAGTATTAATCCCTATAATAATAGTGGTTTTTGGTATGATATGTTAAGTAAATTCATGAACTTAATGAAACGTTCCTCCTAAAGTATGGGTGGTGTTCAACAAAAGTACAATTACGTAAATTTTCAGCTGGCATATAATGTTAGCATCATGTTTAACGGGCTATGGAATAACTATGAAACTTAAAACATTAGCACTATTAGTGGCTATAGGTAGCACACTCTGCATAGCGGGCAAAGTTTACTCACACGGTAACGTTTTACCCCAAGGCGCAGATAGTTCGGCAATGCCCGACATCGAAGGCGGCGACGAAGACGAAGATGGTTGGGTATTTGAAAACCCTTACCGTAACACGGACGGAGACGTCAAAGAGAAGATCATCAAATTCGGTGAATCTGCTTATGCGAATAATTGTGCTGGTTGCCATGGCTTACATGCACAATCGGGCGGAATCAATCCAGACTTAAGAACGCTAGATCCGGAAAGCTTCGAAGATGATGAATGGTTTGTAGAAAGATTGAGATTTGGATCAGCAAAGGGTATGCCTGCACTAGGTGGTATCCCAGAAGGTCAAAGTGAGCCAATTCTTGATCAAAAAACGCTATGGTCAATCAAGACATACGTTGAACAGCGTCGCGTGGTCGCGATCGAAGAAGGCGAGATCGACAGTTACTAGTCTGACAAAGAGTTTGTTACTTTCAAACTCGGTCACTAACTAAGCTGATTGTTAGACTAATAAAAAATGCCCTGAGAACGGGCATTTTTTATTTTTATTCCGTGAACTCTCAATATTTAAAGTAATCTCAATAACCGCTACATTACGTCTTATTATCCGGCTTACTTCAACGATTCGCCGCGAACTGACGGCTTCTTCAAATCGCACTTTTTTACCGTTTCAGTTAATTATATGTAAATATATGATTTAGTTGTTGTAAAAATATCTATCCTAATAACATGTATGTTCAGTGTTTCAATATTAAAGTGAAATAAAAATTGACCGATTTTTAATCAGGTACTGAATTTTTTAAGTAGAAATTAAAAAAACTAAGGTTTTTATTCCATGAGCGTCAACACATTCCATTTCTATCTGCGCTGTTTAACGACTATTGAAAAACAAATTGTGCCGAGAAATGAAGCCAACAATCGGTTTATCAACGAGTATGTGAAGTCGCTACAAGGCAAGTATGATTCCGCAAAGGAAGCAATGGACCAAGCCTTAGAGCGGCTTAAGGTCTTCAGTGAGCAACGAGAGAACATTCTCAATGATATGTCCTATGTCGCAATAGTAATGTCTCAAATGTTTTTTGAAGAAGGCCAAGCGTTTGAAGATGAAGCGCTCTGGTGGCGTGAAATGGCCAAGCATCAAATTAATTTTAAGCATGAATTGTTGGTAATACACTGGAAGCGGGAGAGGGAGCCTGCTTATCGCAAAGCAATTAATATCTCACTTGGTGTTGCCTCTCCGTATAAGGAATAAGTGCGCATTGCACTATCGTTGATGTCTCATAAGAATCGAACTGATGAAGACTGCGCAAAGAATCTAAATTTGTTTGAGGTATACACAATTGTGAAAAGCGAGGCATCTGCACATAGATAGTAAGTCGATGTGCAGCCAAAGATGTGTGTGCTTTGGTTAGTCGCGTGTTTTTACCAATCGAATGGGCAATCTGTGCATCCTTCCATGAATGCATCTTGAAATGTTGCGAAATGAATGCGCGTTCCGGTAAAAATCGCTTCAGATAGATTTGAATTATTTAGCTTAGATTCCTGAACTGTCGCATTTGTAAGATTTGCCCCTTTAAGATTTATCTTGTTCATCCAGACATGCTCCATTCGCGCAGCTACCAGTGCCGAATTTTGCATTTTGGCGCCAGATAAACGACTGTGATTGAGGTTTGCTCCAACTAGAGAAGCATTTTGGAAATTAACCCCTTGAGCAAATAGCGACCAACCATCGATGCTGTCTAGTGTTGCATCGTTAAAGGTTGAACCCTTAACATTCGCCAGTTTCAGTGACGCAAGTGTAAGGTCTGCTCCCGTGAGGTCGCAGCGTTGTAGCCTCGCACCATTTAAGTTGACGTGACGCATATCCGCGTTGTTGAATTTGACATTGATAAATGTTGAATCTCGTAAATCAAGATTAGATAAATCTTTTCCCGATAAATCAGCACCTTCGCATGTCGTTTCTTCAATCAGTTCGCATCCGTCAATCACAAGAATGTCATCGTCAAATGGAAGATCTTCAAAAGCAAACGTAATAAAACTTACGAGCGTTAATAAAAGAAAAAGCGAGAGTGATTGTTTTGTCATGTTCCGTTAACCCAAAAAAGAGGGAGGATAAATCCTCCCTTTACATACTATGCGATATTACTTTTTAGCTAAGCTAGCTGGTGGTGTATTCTTAGGTAATTTGAATACCCAGAAAGAACCACCTTGAGATACGTCTCTGGTAAGTTTGGCCATGTCGCCACCCCAGAGTGGAACTGCGCCACCATATCCAGACGCTATACCAATGTACTGCTCGCCATCCATTTCCCAAGTGATTGGGCTTGAAACGATACCTGAACCTGTTTGGAACTTCCAAAGCTCTTCACCAGTGCTTTCGTCAAATGCTTTCACGTAACCGTCACCAGTACCTGTGAATATCAAGCCGCCTTTCGTAGCCATGACACCCGCCCAAAGAGGTAATTCTTCTTTGTGCTGCCACTTAAGCTCTCCAGTCTTAGGATCGAATGCTCTTAGTACACCAACATGATCGTCGTACATGCGCTTGATGTTGAAGCCTTGACCGAGATACGCAGCCCCTTTTTTGTAAGTAACATGCGTTGTCCAGTAATCTTCTTTCCAGTGGTTAGCACCCATGTAGAACAATCCTGTATTTTCAGAATATGCCATAGGGTTCCAGTTCTTACCACCTAAGAAAGGAGGAGATACTTCGATTTTCTTACCTTCAGATTCACCTGGTGCTGGCGGTGGTGGACGCTGTCCTTCAACCTCGATAGGACGACCGTCTTTACCAATACCAGATGCCCAAGTGATGTTGTCAACAAAAGGGAATCCACGGATGAAATCACCGTTTTCTCTGTTGATGACGTAGAAGAAGCCATTACGGTCAGCATGCGCTGTCGCTTTTACAGTCTCGCCGCCTTCTTCATATTCAAACAATACAAGTTCGTTGTTGCCTGAGAAATCCCATGCATCATTAGGCGTGTGTTGGTAGAACCATTTGACAGTTCCCGTTGTTGGGTCAACAGCGACTTGGCCAGACGTATATAGGTTATCCCAGTTGCGAGGATCGTCACCTTTGGCAGTTCTCTTCCAAGTATTCCAAGGCGCAGGGTTACCAGCACCAATGATGATAGTGTTGGTCTCTACGTCAAAGCTCGCGCTCTGCCATGGAGCGCCACCACCGTGGTGCCATGCTTCTACTAGCTCACCATTTTCATCACGTGGCCAAGTTTTCGGATCTGCAGAACCGCCTGTTGGAGTGCTCTTCTCGCCGTTTAATCGTCCGTAGTGACTTTCTACAAAAGGACGCATCCAGATTTCTTCACCAGTGTCTGGGTCTCTTGCATATAGTTTACCCACTACACCGAATTCATCACCTGAGCTACCGTGAATAAGCAACACTTTGCCAGTTTTTTGATCTTTGATTATCGTTGGCGCACCAGTCATGGTGTAACCCGCTTTATAATCCTCAAAACGTTTTTTCCAAACCACTTTACCTGTGTCTTTGTTTAGAGCAACGACACCTGCGTCAAGCGTACCGAAAAATACTTTGTCACCATAAATAGCAGCACCGCGGTTAACTACGTCACAGCAAGGACGAATACCTTCAGGAAGACGGTGCTTGTACGTCCATAGTTTTTTACCTGTTTTTGCATCCATTGCAAAAAGACGTGAATAAGAGGCTGTTACATAAACAACGCCATCATGGATAATTGCTTGGGTTTCTTGACCGCGCTGTTTTTCGTCACCGAAAGACATACTCCAAGCTGGCTTGAGAAACTGAACAGTTTCTTTATTAATTTGATCAAGTGGACTAAAACGTTGTGCCTTTGGTCCAAAACCATACATCAATACGTCGTCTGTTGTGTTGGCGTCGTTGGCGATATCATCCCAAGTTACACCATCGGCCTTTGCATTTGCCATATTTGCGGCAAATACAATAGCTGTGGATGCAACCAACGCTGATATCTTTTTGAGTTTAAAATTCATCGCGTAATTCCTTCGTTGACTTTGTTAAAGCGACGTTAGTTTCTGTTTGATGAAGATTAAAAAATAGGGAAAAGTTCCCTTTTAAGATAGGGAACAATGACCATTCTTAACATTTTTTTAAAAATCCCCACCGACCTAATGAAAGCCCTCATTCTCAAGGTTTCCGCCAAAAGTAGGAGTTTCTTTTAATGGGGATATTGGGTCAGGAATTCGCCAAAAATATACAAGTTGTTTACGTTAGTAGGTGAAGCATGACAAACGAGGAATTATATGAGTAGATGTGTCTTTATCACTATAATTATGGCCCTACTCGGAGAATGATAGGTCCAATCGAATCCATAGGTTTAATGGATTTCAAGCCTCCTTCTTGGACGTGAGGATCAGGGAATGATGTTGAACTCTTGCGCAGTTACGACGAAGTCATAATTTGAAAAAATATTCAGTTTTTGTTTAATCAACGTAATGTAGTTAGAGACAGTTTTGGGTGAAATATTGATTTCATCTGCTATCTGGTGTCTCGAATAGCCTTTGGCAACTAAAAAGAAAATACTGAATTCTCTTGTGGTAAGCACCTTGACAGGATGCCTTGATTTTCCTTCAAATTCGAGACTTGCTAGTTTGATCGCTGTTTGATGCATCAAGTACGTTTGTCCAGCAGCAACAGCTTTCACTGCTTTGATAAAGTCATCAGGGGCTTCTGATTTAGAAATATACCCGGACGCGCCTATCTGCATCGCGCGTTTAACAATACTAGAGTCATCGTACATACTGCAAAAGAGGATCCTCAGCGAAGGCCACTTGTGCAAAATGCGTTCTGCCAACTCAATGCCATCCATACCTTTCAAATTGATGTCAATGATTGCCATACTAATTTCTTTGTATTCATTCAGGATTTTCACAGCTTGCTGAGCACCATCTGCCTGAGTGTACTCAACGTCTTCAATATAATGATGAATTAATTCTTTTATTGCACCACGCGTTAGCGCATGGTCATCTACATGGAGTATTTGCATGAAGCAACTTTAATTATTTTTCGAAGCGGTTAACAGGCGTATAGTATCTTTTCGGCGAAAAGTAGCAATCATTCATAAGTACATTCCTATTTCTTTAGTAGCAGGAAACATTCCCGAATGCACAACGAAAGTATCAGAGAGCTGATCTAGTTCAGCTAGTGCTACGACCTATTTCATGATAGTGACTACTTACCAATGAGGCCATGATTTAATGCGTATCGAACCAACTCAGCCAGCTTATCAATCGCTAATTTTGACTTAATGTTTCGCCGATGAGCCTCGACCGTCCGCACACTTATACATAGCACGTTGGCAATCTCTTTACTTGATTGTCCTTCTGCTATGTAACCCAATATGACCTGTTCTCGCGTGGTCAGTCGATTGTCTTCCTGATCGTCAGGGCTTTGCATCAGAGACTTAGCGATAGAACTACTGAAATATGATTTACCTGAAGCGACTGTTTTGATAGCCAGATACACCTCTTCAGAGTGCGTATCTTTCAAAATATATCCGGAAGCACCGACGCGAACAGCGGTGGAAACAAACTCCTTCGAATCATGCATACTGAAAATTAGTACGTGAGTGTCAGGCAGTGTTTCTTTAACGATTTCAGTAGCATCCAGTCCGTTGAGCGACGGCATACTAATATCCATTAAGATAATGTCGGGCTGCTTTTCAATTGCGGCATCCAATACTGTGTTGCCATCGTTTACGACGCCTACCACATCAATATCATCATAGAACGAAAGGCATGCGCTGAGTCCATCTTGTACCATGGGGTGATCATCGACCAGCATCACCTTGATTGCTTCAGTCATTTATTGTCCTTTTGGCGTGCGCCTTTTGCGCGTGATAATGATTCACAAAGGCCGTTTTGGGAATTTTAGCGGTGACAGTTGTACCGTTGTCATCAGCGCCAATATTGAAAGTGCCATCGTGATATTCGATTCGCTCGGCCAGATTTCTAATACCGATGCCTCTGTTTAAAAAGTGGGTGTCCCCTTTATCTGCGGCTACACCAATGCCATTGTCCACTATGGTCAATGATAACCACTCGTCTTTGATCTCAAGTGTAATGCTAGCTTTCGTTGCGCGTGCATGTTTTTCGATATTTACGAGTGACTCCTGTACGACTCGGTAAAGCGTGGTGTTTATGGGATCAGGCAATAGCTTGCGCAATGCTGGCTTATTAATGTCAATCTTGATTCCGGTGCGTTCGGAAAACTCAATACCAAGCTGCTCCAACGCATCGGACAGTCCCAATTCATCCAAAATCCGAGGGTGCAGATGATAGGATATTCTGCGAACTTCAGCGATCGCATTGACGAGATTATTCTCCGCTTTGGTAAGCGTTTCTGGAATTTTTACCGCCTGCTTTTTAAGAGACAAGCCCGTTGCTTCAAGCGAATATTTAATCGACACAAGTATTTGCACGATGCCATCGTGCAGTTCTCGTGAAATATGTCGTTGCTCTTCCTCTTGAATATTGACAATTTTCTGGTCGAGGGCATGAATCTTTTGGTCGGTTGCTTTTTTTTGCGTCAAGTTAACGACCAGCCCAAAGCCAAAAATTAGGAAGATTGCTGAGAACGTAATCATCAATATTGTAAGACGTGTGTTATCGACTTGCGTATCAATTGCATTCTGGATGGTTTGCAGCTGCCGATTAACGCTATCCAAATAGACCCCGGTGCCAACCATCCAACGCCATTTGGGAAAGAAGCGAGAATAGCTAATTTTTTCGGTAATCTCTTCGATTGAAGGCTGGTTCCAATAGTATCGATAGTAATCGCCGCCTTTTTTCGCGTTTTCGATGAGAATTTGTATCGTTGGTTCACCGTTTTGCCCTTTTAAGTCTAAAAAGTTTTGCCCGACGCGATACGGCTCGGTCGGGTGAACCACACTGGTACCGTCTTCATGATAGACGAAGAAGTAGCCATCATCGCCGTTGTAAATTAATGTCGATAGAATATCTGCAACTTGTTTTTGCTTGACCGGATCATCTACTGCGGCGCTCGCGTAAATAGTATCAACCGATGCCATGGCGATTTCGGTATAATTTTTAAGCTCTTGCTGCTTTTGTTCAATCAGAAATGTTTCAAGCGCATGTAGATTTTGTTCAGATAAAGAACGATATTGATTACTGACCAAGAAAAATATGAAGATGGCGGTCAACACCACATAAAATACGGCAAAGAGCTGAGTTTTAAACGAGAACGACATAATGACTTAGTTACCTGTGTTTAAAAGGTAATTGCTCCATGCATAGCAATTTGTTACTAGTGAAATCCATTCGCTTTGTATATCTATCTTTTCACTATCACCAACCGCGTTGAATGACATAAGTGCAATGTTAATTATTTGCTAATAGTAAATTAGCAAACCTAAAAATAATGTACACACTGTTGATCCATTGAAGACAGAAACTAGACCTACGTAGTAGGTAGTTCTACCTATCTAAAAATACGTAGTAGTACCTATAGATAATCTGTTACATCAGGTTAACATTTATTAAGGATTGTTTTGAGCAATTATTCGTTGTGCTGGGCACATGTAAGCACACGACATAGTTGTTGATTCACGCACTCACGAGGAAAAACCAGTGACTAAAATCAGAGCCTTAATAATTGGGGTTGTATTTGCAACATTTGTTATCAGCCCACTTGCACATGCAGAAAAGAAATATCGATGGCGCTTGGCCGAAACCTGGGGACCTAACTTTCCCATTTTTGGTGATGCAACTAAAAACATGGCAAAAATGGTAGATGAGATGTCAGGTGGTCGTCTTAAAATTCGCATCGACTCCGCCAACAAACACAAATCGGCTTTGGGTATTTTTGATTTCGTTAGGACCGGCCAATACCAAATGGGCCATTCAGCTTCGTACTATTGGAAAGGCAAAGATATCAACACTCTGTTTTTTACCACCTTGCCATTTGGCATGACAACGCCTGAACAATACGCGTGGTTTTATCACGGTGGTGGTATGGAATTGATGAAAGAAACCTACGATCAATACGGAATTATGTCATTTCCTGGCGGAAACACAGGCAATCAAATGGGAGGATGGTTTCGAAAGGAAATCAATTCACTCGAAGACTTAAAGGGACTCAAGATGCGCATTCCAGGCTTCGCTGGTGAAGTGCTAGCAAAACTAGGCGCAAGTCCAACAAACATACCACCTGCTGAGCTTTATACCGCATTAGAAAGAAATACGATTGACGCACTCGAATGGGTTGGGCCATCGCTTGATTTACGCATGGGATTCCAAAAGATTGCGCCTTTTTACTACACAGGGTGGCATGAGCCAGCGACTGAATTGCAGTTTATGGTCAATCAAAAGGCATTTGATGAATTACCTGCAGATTTACAGGCCATTCTTGTCGTTGCCATGAAAACAGCCGCATATGACATGTACACCCAATCAACACATGAAAGCGCCGTGAATTTGGCTGAAATTCAAGAGAAATTCCCGGATGTCAAAATCCGCTCGTTTCCTAAAAGCGTCATGAATGCCATTAAAGCAGAGAATGATAAATTACTTGATGAGTTCGCTGCTGCCGACCCGAAAACTCAAAAAATCATGGACTCAATCGAAGCTTATACGAAAAAAGCAAGGCAATGGACACGGTTCTCCGACCTGGCTTATCTAGAGAATTTCGATTCTGACTAAGGACAACAACAGCGATGAGGCGCTCTACACACCTGAGCGCTGCATTTAATGGTTGATGCCATAAGAGCAATGATTCCGCACCACCCATACATCTGGGTGGTTGCCTTTGTGTTGTTTCTGATAAGGGCTGTCTCTTATGTATGGCCCGCGATGCTAGTTGAAAAAGGGTTAAGGGAAAGATGATTACTTTACTGCACGAATTTTTGCGAAAACTCATTGATGCAATGGGTGTGCTCTGTGTCATTTTTATGATGGCGATGGTATTGAACGTGTTTTACAACGTGGTTATGCGCTATCTGTTTAATGATGTGAGCATTGGGTTACAGGAACTGGAGTGGCATCTATTTGCATCTATGTTTATGTTCGGGATTGGCTACACGCTCAAGGAAGACGCCCACGTCCGCGTAGATATTTTTTATGAAAAGTGGCT
Organism: Pseudomonadota bacterium; assembly: GCA_038744645.1. Classification (GTDB taxonomy): domain Bacteria; phylum Pseudomonadota; class Gammaproteobacteria; order Enterobacterales; family Alteromonadaceae; genus Glaciecola. The sequence continues at coordinate 10,031 of JBCDMA010000097.1, forward strand.
GCCGCATACACAAGCATATATCAATATTATTGCTGCTCTGGTGTTTGCGCTGCCGATTTCAAGCATTGTGCTTTATTACGGTGTCGGTTATGCATTAGATGCCTATACGATTGGAGAGGGCAGCCCAGATCCTGGCGGATTGCCTTATCGATGGATTATCCGTGCGGTCATACCGGTATCCAACCTCTTTCTGATCATCTGCATCTTTTACCACGTTTTGGACAATGTGCTGCGGTTGCGTGGACCGAATGTACATGAAGAACATATCCATCACGAGGGCGTATAAATGGCCGAAGAGTTGATTGGTATTGTCCTGTTTTTCGTTGCGCTGGTTCTGCTATTTGGCGGCTATTATGTCGCCTTTACCTTTGCCGGTGTATCGGTATTGGTCGGTGTGGTTTTCATCGGTATAGACCTTTTTGAGTTTATGCCTTACCGCATAATGAGCATCATGGAAAACACCACCTTGATGTCTATTCCGATGTTCATCTTTATGGGCATTGTGTTACAAAAAACGGGGTTGGCAGAACGTTTATTGGAGTCTTCTGCCAAACTGTTCGGTGGCATGTCGGGTGGCGTTGCTATCTCTACCATCATTGTCGGCGCGTTATTGGCGGCGTCGACCGGTGTGGTGGGTGCATCTGTGGTCGCCATGGGCGTCATTTCCCTGCCAGTGATGTTAAAGAATAACTATCATCAGCCAACGGCGGCAGGGGTGATCTGTGCTTCGGGTACACTTGGGCAAATCATCCCGCCTTCTATAATATTGATTATTCTTGGCGATGTGATGGGGATTGCCGTGGGCGATTTATTCAAAGCCGCCGTGGTACCAGGTGTTATGTTGATTGGCGCTTACGTGCTTTATATTCTCGTATTAAGTCATTTAAAGCCGCATTATTGTCCGCCTATTCCCGTCCATGAAAATAAAAAGACCGTTGTTATTCAAGCAGCAAAAGATATCGTGCCACCACTGTTGCTCATCATTGCTGTTCTGGGCTCTATCTTTAGCGGCGTGGCGACACCCACCGAATCATCCGCCATTGGCGCGGTAGGCTCAATGGTATTGGCGCAATTTTATGGTGGGCTGTCAATTAAAACGATTGTGGATGTCTCGAAAGAATCCGTGAAAGTATCTTCCATGATTTTTGCCGTATTGATAGGTGCAACCGCTTTCTCAATGGTCTTTAGCTATTCGGGTTCGGAGTACTTGGTTGAAGAGTTTTTCATAGAGCTGCCGGGTGAGAAATGGACGTTTATAATTCTGGTAATGGTGGCCATTTTGATACTGGGCTTTTTTATTGATTTCATTGAAATTGCCTTTTTGGTAGTCCCCATTATTACGCCTGTGGCAATGGCACTTGATATCGATTTGATATGGTTTGCAATTCTTATTTCAATGAATCTACAGACCTCGTTTCTCTCCCCTCCTTTTGGGTTTAGCCTTTTCTATCTGAAAGGTGTTGCACCAAAATCAATGAAAACGACAACCATCTATAAAGGCGCACTTGCGTTCATTGTTTTGCAAGTAATTGTGTTGAGTTTGATTGTCGCTTTCCCCGACACATTCATTTTCTTTTAGCGTTTTGAAGTGAAATGTCTCGTCTAAGACTTAAGGCGTATGCGGCTTAAAAAAATTTCTTCGGCAATGCTAAGATAAAATCAAACAATGCAGTTTGGGGTAGTTTTTGTTTTAGTTTATGGAGATCAGTACAAGCTATGGAGGATACCTGGTGATTTAAAGACGCTATGCCCCATCCATGGGCGCTCTAAGAAATCATCTATGATTTCAAAGCTTTAAATCACCAGGTATCCTCCATAGCTCAACAAAATCAAAGACAACTGCTAAAACAAAAACTACCTCGAACCGCTACAAAACTAAATGAAGGCAAGGTTGTAGTGCGATACGTTTTAATGGTGTTAATGCTTGTAGTGACAAGCAGTGGGGTGTATGCCTCGATATTGGATTATCAAATTGTAAGACTGATTGCGATGGACTCTGATTGCGCTAGTGATGAACTTACGAGGACCAACAATGATGACGGCACTGTTTCGTTTTTTATGACCTGTACAAATGTAAGCCATTATCCTGATGGCGTTATTGTGCATTGTCCAGATGCAACAAATGAACGAAGCTGCAAAGTCAAAACAGAATCAAAGTCATTTGATAATTTAAAACTGCTTCAA
>JBCDMA010000098.1:0-12188 GCA_038744645.1 Pseudomonadota bacterium
GATTTTAGTGCTGATGACGACGCGCCTGAACAATTTAGAGAAATCTCCAGGCAGCTGCTTGATGTTGAATTATTGATATTGGATGAGGTATGCGTAAACGAAACAGTTTTAAAACCTAACGCGCAGAGTTGGCTGGGCAATCTCTTAAGACAGCGCGCGCTCAAGAAAAAGAATTGCATTGTAATAACCAATCACACAACACAAGATCTTGCCAAGGCGCTGGGCAGGTACTGTTTTGAATCCATAAAAGAATATGAAACTTACCAAGTACACTTTCAAGGACCCAGTAGACGGGGCGGCTATTCAGATCCAATTTCCAATAATCGATACGAACCGAACAAAATTTAATCCAAAAAGTATCTTATTTTTCAGTATAAACTGTGGATAAATAGCGTAAAACCACGTTAATACTCACAGAATTAGTTGTATACAAATCCAATAAGTGACCAGACTGTGGATAACCAGCCGTTTTTTCCGCAGCTAATTCACCTGTTATTCATCTCTTATCTACGCTTTATACATCTTATAAACTGTTGAAACAAAAACTAAAATTGGTGTTTTTACAGCTTATCCACAAGCATAATAAATATAATAATAAACCTTATATATTTATCTTATTATATTAGTTACCAACAGCTCATCACTGTACAATAGTTAACCATTTAATTTACCTGTCCTATCAGGTACACTACGCAGCCTTTTTATCCGTTAGATTGCGTGTATTAATAGACCCATGAAGTTTGCTGAATCGTTTGATGTCATTGTTGTAGGTGGTGGCCATGCAGGAACTGAAGCTGCGCTCGCCTCAGCACGTATTGGTGCAAAGACCTTACTGTTGACGCACAGCATTGACACTTTGGGGCAGATGTCTTGCAATCCAGCGATTGGCGGTATCGGTAAAGGTCATCTAGTTAAGGAAATAGATGCACTTGGCGGTGCGATGGCTACGGCAATTGACCACGCGGGCATTCAATTTCGCACCTTGAACTCTTCTAAAGGTCCAGCAGTCAGAGCGACACGTGCACAAGCTGATAGGTCGCTTTATCGACTGCACATAAGAAGCACCCTTGAAAACCAGCTTAACTTATCGATTTTTCAGCAATCCTGTGATGATTTAATTGTCGAAAACGGACGCGTGTGCGGTGTTGTAACACAAATGGGGTTGAAGTTTTTCGCATCTACTGTTGTGCTTACCGTTGGTACCTTCCTAGGCGGAACCATCCATATTGGTCTTGAAAACTACAAAGGTGGCCGTGCGGGCGATCCTCCGTCAATAGCGTTGGCCGATAGATTGCGCGAACTGCCGTTTCGTGTCGATAGGTTAAAAACGGGTACGCCTGCTAGGCTCGATAAGCGAACACTGGATTTCTCTGCGATGCAAGAACAGCCAGGTGATGATCCGCTTCCCGTGTTTTCATTTATGGGTGCTGCTTCCCAACACCCTGAACAGATCAGTTGCTACATAACGCACACAAATGAGCAAACCCATGACATCATACAATCGGGATTAGACCGATCGCCAATGTACACGGGTGTTATTGAAGGTGTCGGTCCGCGCTACTGTCCCTCAATAGAAGACAAAGTAATGCGCTTTTCTGATAAGTCATCACATCAGATATTTGTTGAACCAGAAGGACTGGACAGCATTGAGATTTACCCTAACGGTATCTCAACCAGTTTGCCGTTTGATATACAGTCAGCGCTCATTCATTCAATAAACGGGTTCGAACACGCCCACATTATCCGTCCGGGATATGCCATTGAGTATGACTTTTTCGACCCTAGGGACCTAAAGCAAACCCTTGAAACAAAATTTATTGATGGGTTATTTTTCGCAGGTCAAATCAATGGCACGACTGGATATGAGGAAGCGGGAGCACAAGGATTAATTGCAGGGGCCAACGCTGCATTACAGTGCAAGGAGAAAGATCCACTTATTGTGAGCCGTGATCAGGCGTACATCGGCGTGTTGATAGACGACCTTTCAACATTGGGTACCAAAGAGCCTTACCGCATGTTCACAAGTCGCGCTGAATATCGATTGTTGCTACGCGAAGACAACGCCGATATCCGCTTAACCGAATTGGGCAGAAAATTAGGGTTGGTTTGCGATGAGCGCTGGCAAATATTCCAAACAAAAATGGAACGCGTTGAGACTGAAAAGCAACGACTTGCAAGTACTTGGGTACACCCTACTCATCCGTGTACAGAGGTATTAAATCAGCACTTAAAGACGCCAATTAGCAAAGAAGCATCTTTGGAAGAGTTAATACGACGCCCGGAAATGACTTACAAAAAATTGATGACGATTGATGAGTTAGGACCGGCAATAGCGGATGAAAAGGCTGCTGAGCAAGTCGAAATACAAATAAAGTATGCTGGTTACATTGCTCGACAACGCGAAGAAATTGCAAAAACTCAGCGTCATGAAAATACGTTATTGCCAAACGATTTTGATTTTTCTGTGGTATCTGGTTTATCCAATGAAGTGGTAAGTAAACTGGAAAGCGCACGACCAGAGACGATTGGACAAGCATCGCGCATTTCAGGGATTACACCAGCAGCGATTTCATTGTTATTGGTCTACCTAAAGAAACACCAAATGATGAGAAAATCAGCGTAAATCGAAACTAGTTAAACGACCCAATACAAGAACATAAATACCAGGGAATCATGTCTTTACACTCGACATTGCGCGCATTGATTGAACGAACCGATTTATCCGTTTCTGAAACACAAATAGACAAGTTGATCCAATTTGTCGAACTCATTCACAAGTGGAATGCAGCCTATAATCTCAGTGCAATCAAGCAGCCAGAGGAAATGCTGGTACGACACATTTTGGACTCAATTGTTGTTTCCCCTTACATTACTGAGCAAAAAAACATTGATGTTGGTACAGGTCCAGGATTGCCCGGCATTCCGCTAGCCATAATGCACCCTGAAAAGTCATTTACATTAGCAGATTCATTGGGGAAGCGAGTCCGGTTTGTAAAACAAGCTATTTTCGAACTAAACTTACGCAATGTCACACCCATTCAAGGTCGTGTCGAAACGCTCAATACGGAGAAATTCGATTGTATTTTCAGCAGAGCGTTCGCTTCACTCAGTGATTTTGTGAATTGGAGTGAGCACTTGCTAACCAGTGAAGGCTATTTTCTTGCGTTAAAGGGACAGCTCCAGTCTGAAGAAATATCGTCTTTACCGGACAACTTTTCGGTAGCGTATACAACGCCCCTTTTGGTACCATCTCTGCGCGGCGAACGTCATCTTGTAAAGGTTGTACGCCGATGAAATCTCGTAATTATCATTAGGAACCATATTGGCCAGAGTAATTTCCATTGCAAATCAAAAAGGTGGCGTAGGAAAAACAACCACTGCTGTCAATGTATCAGCATCCATGGCGGCAACCAAAAGACGCGTGTTACTTATCGACCTTGACCCTCAAGGGAATGCCACTACGGGTTCAGGTGTTGATAAATATGAAGCAGAAAATACGAGTTATGAATTATTAATAGAAGACTTACCTGCAAAGGAAGTCATCATTGATAAAACATCGGGGAAATACCACCTAATTGCCGGCAATTCGGATGTGACTGCAGCCGAAATCAAATTGATGGAACTCTTTGCAAGAGAATTAAGACTGCGTAACGCACTTGATACTGTCAAGAATGAATATGATTATATTTTTATTGATTGTCCACCTTCGCTGAATCTGCTTACCGTCAATGCACTTGCAGCATCTGACTCAGTGCTAGTACCAATGCAATGTGAATACTATGCACTAGAGGGTCTCACAGCACTTATGGATACCATTCAAAAACTAGCATCCGTCGTGAACCCTAACTTAAAAATAGAAGGTGTTCTACGCACCATGTACGATCCAAGAAATCGATTGGCAAACGATGTGTCTGAGCAACTAAAAAGACATTTTGGTGACCAAATGTACAGGACAGTCATCCCGCGAAACGTAAGGTTGGCCGAAGCACCGAGCCACCGCACACCTGCTATGTATTATGATAAGTCCTCTACCGGCTCAAAAGCGTATTTGGCGTTGGCAGGTGAAATAATAAGAAGAGAAAAGAAAGCGAAGGCCGCGGCATCGTAAACAATACAGGAATTTAGTCAAATGGTACCAAAACACAAGGGATTAGGTCTCGGTTTAGAAACGCTTCTCGCTACCAGCCAAAAAAGTGCTGAAAAACAATCCTCTTCGAGTGACGATAGCCCTGCACAAGAAAGTGAATTGCAAGAAATACCCGTGGAATTTCTTGTCCCTGGGAAGTATCAACCACGTAAAGACATGGCGGCAGAAGCATTAGAAGAACTCGCAGCATCGATTAAGGCACAAGGCATTATCCAACCGATAGTGGTGCGAAAAACAAATCAGGATAACAACTACGAGATAATTGCAGGTGAGCGTCGCTGGCGAGCGGCACAACTTGCAAAATTGGAAAATGTCCCCTGTTTAGTAAGAGATATCGAAGATAATGCAGCCGTAGCGATGTCACTGATTGAGAACATCCAACGCGAAGACCTAAACGCCATGGAAGAAGCTCAGGCACTTGAACGACTATTGACTGAATTTTCATTGACCCATCAAGAAGTTGCTGAAGCGGTGGGTAAATCAAGAACTACGGTGACCAACATATTGCGGTTAAACGGTCTTGAAGAATCAGTTAAGCGACTGGTAGAGCACGGTGATATCGATATGGGTCATGCCAGGGCGCTTTTAGCAATTGATGGCGCTGACCAATCAATGCTGAGTAAACAAGTCGCAGAAAAAGGGTTGACGGTTAGAGAAACTGAAAACCTCGTTAAAAAATTTCTTGATGCAGATAAAGGCATTGAAAATACGAAAGATTCCAACTCCTCACAACTTGACCCCGATGTAAAGAGATTAGCCAACAGTCTTACAGACAAGTTTGGTGCACCTGTTAAGATAGCGCACAACAAGAAAGGCAAGGGCAAAGTCACGATTGAGTTTTCCAGTCTTGACCAGCTCGATGGCATTCTTGCCCATATGAAAGACGATCAATAAATTTACAGTTAATTATCTTTGTTGATACGAATGCTCTTTGGGTAAATTTTGCATGTTACAGACATTAGTATTATTGAGAAAATAAATACATAAAAAGCCATTAATAATTCTGCTTTATAGTTGAATTTTTTCGGATTAACAGTATACTTTCCGCGCTTTTTGTACAGTATTTTCCAAACGTGTGTAGATGGAATGAGCTCAAGGTTAACGACACCAGGAAGAGAACTCGCCTTTAAAGGAATTGTCGTTCAACTGATAGTCTCCCTAACACTGATTATTTTAACGGTGTTCTTTTGGCCTACATATGTAGTTTCGGTAATCACAGGGGTTATGGCATTTGTGATACCGCATAGTTTTTTCGCATATTGGTTGTTCCGGTATGCAGGGGCTACCAAAAATGAATTGGTGGTTAGAAGTTTGAGCCAAGGCATCAAAGTTAAAATGGCTCTCACCACAATTATTTTTATTATCGCTTTTGCGCAACTCGCAGTTGAACCGCTGTCGATGTTGGGTGCCTACGCGATAATTATGGCAAGTCAGTGGACGGCCATGTTCTGCTTTAATAACGGGAGATCAGAATCCGTTTGAGCAGAACGATGAAGAGAATTTTAAATTACACAATTTGGGGTAACTAATGGCGTACGATAGTACCGAAGAATACATCAAACACCATTTAACCAACGCGCAAATGTGCATGACCGATGATGGGATCGGCTTCAATTACGCATGTAAAGAAGCAGGTTTTTGGGTTTGGCACATTGATACCTTAGCGGTATCGATATTTTTGGGCTTGGTTTTTCTTTTCATCTTTCGCAGTGTGGCTAAAACTGCCACATCTGGCGTGCCAGGTAAGATGCAGGCATTCATCGAATTGATCTACGACTTTGTAGACGATAATGTGAAAAGCACCTTTCACGGCAAGAGTGCATTGATTGCGCCACTGTCATTAACAATATTCGTATGGGTATTGCTAATGAACCTAATGGACCTCGTACCCGTCGATGTACTTCCTACCATCGCAGGGCTTATCGGTCAGTATGGTTTTGGTATGGATCCGGCGAAAGTCTATTTTAAATTCGTACCAACGACAGATCTAAACTTAACGTTCGCTTTAGCGTTAGGCGTGTTCATCCTCATTCTATTTTATTCGATTAAAATGAAAGGCGTAGGCGGCTTTACTAAAGAGCTTACAATGCAGCCTTTTGGGCACCCCGCATTTATACCAGTTAACTTCATACTCGAAACAGTTACGTTGCTTGCTAGACCACTGTCACTTGCACTTCGATTATTCGGTAACTTATACGCTTCAGAGTTGATATTTATCCTTATTGCTACGATTGGCTACTTCCAGTTGCCTCTACACTTTATGTGGGCGGTATTTCATATCCTTGTTTTACCACTGCAAGCTTTCATATTTATGATGCTAACGATAGTGTACTTGAGCTTAGCAAGCGAAGAGCACTAGACAAATAATAAGTAGTTTACGGAATAACCTTTTGACATTTTTAATTTTAACTTAACTTAAATCGGAGATTTATCATGATCGCAATCGCAGTTGCTTTACTCATCGGAATGGGAGCTCTTGGTACCGCCATAGGCTTCGGTCTTCTAGGTGGTAAGTTCCTAGAGTCTGCTGCTCGTCAACCTGAGTTGGCTTCTACGCTTCAGGTAAAAATGTTCATCGTTGCTGGTCTTATCGACGCAATCGCGATGATTGGTGTAGGTATCGCATTGTATCTATTGTTCGCAGTTGGTCTGGGTTAATTCAATCAACTTTGTTTAGCGAACTTATAGAGGAGGAGCGGACGTGAACATTAACGCCACTCTTATCGGTCAATTAATCGCTTTTGCAGTCTTTGTCGGCTTTTGTATGAAATACGTTTGGCCACCATTGATGCAAGCAATTGAAGATCGTCAAAAAGCCATTGCCGATGGTTTAGCAGATGCTGAACGTGCAGAAAAGGATCTTGAACTCGCTCAAGCGAAAGCAACTGAGCAGTTAAAAGACGCAAAGGCACAAGCTTCTGAAATCATTGAGCAAGCGAAAAAGCGAGCCAACCAGTTGGTTGATGAAGAAACCCAACGTGGTCACGCTGAACGCGAAAAAATTATTGCGCAAGGACACGCTGAAATCGAAGCAGAGAGAAACCGTTTGAAAGAGGAGTTACGCAAGCAAGTCGCCACATTAGCGATTGCCGGTGCCGAACGTATTCTTCAACGTGAAATTGATGCTCAAGCACAAAACGACATTGTTGCAAAACTTGTCGACGAATTATAGGGAGCGCGTGCGATGTCTGAATTGACAACTATCGCTCGTCCTTATGCACAAGCTGCTTTCGATTTTGCGGTAGAAAATTCTGAAGTTGACAACTGGCAGGATATGCTAGTGTTTGCTGGTGAAGTTGCAAGAAATGAAGCAATGCAGAACCTACTTACTGGTTCTGTGGCATCCGGGAAGTTAGCAGAGATTTTTATCTCGATACTAGGTGACCAGTTAAATGAAAAAGGTCAGAACTTTATTAAAGTCCTAGCGGAAAATGCTCGACTAACCGCTTTGCCGGAAATTGCTGCAAGTTTCGTTCAGTTAAAAACTGAATACAACAAAGTATTAGATGCAGAAGTGACTTCTGCAACTGAGCTTAGCACCGAGCAACAAGCCGACATCAGTGCCGCATTGGAAAAACGATTTGCGCGCAAAATACAGCTTAATTGTAACGTGGATCCAGCACTTGTCGCAGGCATTGTCATAAAAGCCGGCGATACAGTGATAGATGGTTCCGTTAATTCTAAATTGAACCGTCTCAACGACGCGTTGCAAGCATAACGGGGATAAGAGTATGCAACTTAATTCCACAGAAATTGCAGAACTGATCAAAAAACGTATTGAACAGTTCGATGTACAAAGTGAAGCGCGAAATGAAGGAACGATCGTCGGTATTACTGACGGTATCATTCGCATTCACGGCCTTGCTGATGTAATGCAAGGTGAAATGATAGAGCTACCTGGTAGCAGATATGCAATTGCACTTAACCTAGAACGAGATTCCGTTGGTGCAGTTGTTATGGGACCTTATGCCGACCTCCAAGAAGGCGTTAAAGTCCAATCAACAGGCCGTATATTAGAAGTGCCAGTGGGCAAAGCTCTTTTGGGCCGCGTTGTTAATACACTGGGTGAGCCAATCGATGGTAAAGGCGCAATTGAAGCCGAAGGTTTTGAACCTGTAGAAAAAATTGCTCCTGGTGTTATCGAAAGACAATCGGTTGACCAGCCGGTTCAAACTGGGTACAAGTCCGTGGATTCAATGATTCCAATTGGTCGTGGTCAGCGTGAATTAGTTATCGGCGACCGCCAAACAGGGAAAACCGCATTGGCAATTGATGCGATCATCAACCAAAAAGGCACTGGCATTAAATGTGTCTACGTGGCAATTGGTCAAAAAGCGTCAACCATTGCAAACGTGGTGAGAAAGCTTGAAGAACATGGCGCAATGGATCACACCATTATTGTCGCTGCATCAGCTTCAGAATCCGCCGCATTGCAATATTTATCAGCTTATTCGGGCTGTACCATGGGCGAATACTTCAGAGACCGTGGTGAAGATGCGTTGATCGTATATGATGATTTGTCTAAACAGGCAGTCGCCTATCGTCAAGTATCATTGCTACTAAGACGTCCACCGGGTCGTGAAGCTTATCCTGGCGATGTTTTCTATCTTCACTCTCGCCTATTAGAGCGCGCCGCAAGAGTCAACAGCGTTTATGTTGAGAAATATACGAACGGTGAAGTAAAAGATAAGACTGGTTCTCTTACTGCACTTCCTATCATCGAAACACAAGCGGGTGACGTTTCTGCATTCGTACCTACTAACGTAATTTCGATTACTGATGGACAGATTTTCTTAGAAACTGACTTGTTCAACGCAGGTATCAGGCCCGCTGTTAACGCAGGTATTTCAGTATCTCGTGTTGGTGGTGCTGCGCAGACTAAAATTGTTAAGAAGTTAGGTGGTGGTATCCGTCTAGCACTTGCGCAATATCGTGAATTGGCTGCATTCTCACAGTTCGCTTCAGACTTAGATGATGCAACAAGAGAACAGTTAGAGCACGGTGAACGCGTTACTGAATTGATGAAGCAAAATCAGTATGCTCCGCTATCAGTAGCAGAAACGGCTGTTTCATTATTTGCTGCAGAAAAAGGTTATTTGAAAGACATAGAGCTTAACAAGATTCTAGATTTCGAAGCGGCCTTGCATTCATACATGAACGCAGAATTTACAGAGTTGATGGATTCGATTAACGATACCGGCAATTACAACGACGACATTGAAAGTCAGCTAAAAGCAGCTTTTGATAAGTTTGTCGCGACACAAAGCTGGTAGTCAAGGTTGCCGTTTTTGATATTAAAAACGGCACTTTACGTTAACTAAGCGGAGAACGTTAGATGGCAAGCGGAAAAGAGATAAAAGGTCAAATTGGGAGTATTAAAAACACCCAAAAGATTACCAGCGCGATGGAAATGGTTGCTGCGTCCAAGATGAAAAAGGCGCAAGACCGCATGGCCCATGGCCGTCCATATGCTAGCTCTATGCTTGAAGTGGTTGGCCATATAGCTAACGCATCGCTAGAGTACAAGCATCCTTACACCGAAGAGCGCGAAGTAAAAAACGTTGGATTCATTGTTGTTAGCACGGACAGAGGTTTGTGCGGTGGCTTGAACACCAATGAATTTAAAGCGTTAAGTGAAAAGATCGGCCAATATCAAGAACAAGGTGCAGGGCTAAAGTTCGCTGCATTAGGTTCTAAGGCACTTGGTTTCTTTAATCGCTTTGGCGGTGAGGTTGTTGCTGCAGAATCTGGTTTAGGTGATAAACCAACTGTACAGGGTGTTGTAGGTGTCGTTAAGGTTATGTTAGACATGTACGTGTCTGGCGAAATAGACCTTATTTACTTGGTATACAATAATTTTGTTAATACTATGACACAAACGCCTGTAATCAATCAGCTATTACCTTTGCCAAAAACTGATGCACTACAAAGAAAACATGCGTGGGACTATATATACGAGCCTGAGCCTAAGGACATCTTAGACAAACTCATGGCGAGATACATTGAGTCTCAAGTGTATCAAGGTGTGGTTGAAAATGCGGCAGCCGAGCAGGCAGCGAGAATGGTTGCGATGAAAGCAGCTACTGATAACGCAGGTAATCTGATTGATGAACTTCAGCTGATTTATAACAAAGCACGACAAGCGGCAATCACACAAGAAATCAGTGAAATTGTCGGCGGTGCGGCTGCAGTTTAAGCAAAGAATTTTAGTTTAAGAGGACAAATTATGAGTCAAGGTAAGGTCGTCCAAATCATAGGTGCCGTTGTAGATATTGAATATCCACAAGGTTCGGTACCACGTGTATACGATGCACTCAAAGTGACCGAAGGTGACTTAGCAGGTTTAACACTTGAAGTACAACAGCAATTAGGTGGCGGTGTTGTTCGCTCAATTGCTTTGGGTACTACAGATGGATTACGTCGCGGTATTTCAGTTGATAATACAGATGCACCAATCCAAGTGCCTGTTGGAACTGCTACCCTAGGTCGAATCATGGATGTATTGGGTAATCCAATCGATGAAGCAGGTCCAATCGGTGAAGAAGAAAGAATGTCTATTCACCGCGAAGCACCTAGCTATGAAGAACAGTCCAGTTCTGTTGAATTATTGGAAACAGGAATCAAGGTAATCGACTTGGTATGCCCTTTCGCAAAAGGGGGTAAAGTCGGGTTGTTCGGTGGTGCCGGTGTTGGTAAAACCGTAAACATGATGGAGCTTATACGTAACATCGCGATAGAGCACAGTGGATACTCAGTATTTGCTGGTGTTGGTGAGCGAACGCGTGAAGGTAACGACTTCTATCACGAGATGAACGAATCAAACGTACTTGATAAAGTATCTTTGGTTTATGGTCAGATGAACGAGCCTCCAGGCAACCGTCTTCGCGTAGCATTGACAGGATTGACCATGGCGGAGAAATTCCGTGATGAAGGCCGTGATGTATTGTTCTTCGTTGATAATATTTATCGTTATACCCTAGCAGGTACGGAAGTTTCTGCACTACTTGGCCGTATGCCATCAGCGGTAGGTTATCAGCCTACACTTGCTGAAGAAATGGGTGTACTTCAAGAACGTATTACGTCAACTAAGACTGGTTCAATCACGTCTATCCAAGCGGTATATGTACCTGCGGATGACTTGACTGACCCATCTCCAGCAACGACGTTTGCTCACTTGGATGCGACGGTTGTACTTTCTCGTGATATTGCATCACTAGGTATCTATCCGGCGGTTGATCCATTGGATTCTACATCTAGACAATTAGATCCATTGGTAGTTGGTCAAGAACACTATGACACGGCACAAGGTGTACAAACTACGTTGCAGCGTTATAAAGAATTGAAAGATATCATTGCTATCTTGGGTATGGACGAATTGTCTGAAGAAGACAAGCAGACTGTATCACGTGCTCGTAAGATCCAACGTTTCTTATCACAGCCTTTCTTCGTTGCAGAAGTTTTCACTGGCTCACCAGGAAAGTACGTTGCTTTGAAGGATACTATCTCAGCCTTTAAAGGTATCTTAAATGGTGAATACGATGACCTTCCAGAACAAGCGTTCTATATGGTTGGTTCAATCGATGAAGCCATTGAAAAGGCAAAGAGCTAGTTTAGGCTAGTTAAACAGGAGAGCGATTATGGCTATGACAGTTCAATTGCATGTTGTAAGTGCAGAAGCCCAAATATTTTCGGGTTTGGTTGAACGCATACAAGTGACCGGAGAAGAGGGCGAACTAGGTATCTATCCTGGTCACGCGCCCCTTATTACTGGTATCCAGCCTGGAATGGTTAGACTGGTAAAACAACACGGTCATGAAGAGCTTATTTATGTCGCTGGCGGTACGTTAGAAGTTCAACCGGGCAAGGTAACTGTGCTGGCTGACACTGCAGTCAGAGCAGAAGAACTTGATGAATCGGCGGCATTAGACTCTAAAAAACTTGCCGAAGAAAAGATGAAAAATGCTGACGCAACTGATTTCAGTTATGCTGAAGCTGCTGCTGAATTAGCTGAGGCGATAGCGCAAATTAGATTGATTCAAAA
>JBCDMA010000099.1:0-12172 GCA_038744645.1 Pseudomonadota bacterium
CAACAAAGTCTCTAAGTACACGGCGCGCGACCGATAAGTCTTCATACAAAATGTTAGTCTTCGTCGAATTTCTGCGATTTTCACGGTTTTTACGACTATTTACTTTTTCCCATAGCCGACGCAAGAATGCTGCATCTTGCAGAAGTTCAGTTTCGCTCACTCCCTCAGCTGCTGTGCGAAGGATGAAACCACCTTTCTCGTCGCAAAACTCTTCAACCAGTGCTTTTAAACGCTGCCTTTCCTCTTCATCTTCGATTTTCTGTGAGATACTCACATAGGACACGCTTGGCATAAAAACCAAATATCTCGACGGAAGCGTGATGTCAGTGGTCAGGCGCGCCCCCTTTGTGCCAATGGGATCTTTGACTACTTGAACAATGATCGATTGCCCTTCTTTCACCAGTGCACCGATATCTTCTATTTCGATTTGAGATGGATTTACTTCATCAATCAATTCCTTGTGAATAGCAATATCCGATGCGTGCAAGAACGCTGCTCTATCCAACCCAATATCGACGAAGGCCGCTTGCATCCCAGGTAGCACTCTGCTCACTTTTCCTTTGTAAATATTCCCCACGATGCCTTTTTTTGTATGGCGCTCAATGTGTATTTCTTGCAAGATGCCATTTTCTACGAGCGCAACTCTAGACTCTGAGGGTGTCATATTAATCAATAATTCTGCGGTCAATGATACATCCCCGCTTCCCTTAAAAGTTGTTTAGTTTCAACCAGAGGTAAGCCAATAACCGCGCTAACACTTCCGCGAATTTGCTTCACAAATTGCCCTCCAATACCTTGAATGGCGTAACCGCCAGCTTTGTCTTGCGGTTCGCCCGTTGTCCAATAGTGGTTTATTTCGCTTTTCGTAAGTTGTGTAAATTCGACTTGTGTTGTGGCCAAGACAGTTTTTGTTAGTCCACGATGGACCAAACTAACAGCAGTATACACGTGATGCCACCGCCCAGACAGACTATCCATTATACCTAGGAAGTCTTTTTCATCCCTAGGCTTACCCAATATTGTTGATTCAAGCGCAACCACAGTATCGGAGCCAAGAACACAAGCTTTGTGGTTTTTTAATGCAATGTGCTCAGCTTTTTCTTGAGACAACCGCTTCACAAGCGCTTCAGGTGTTTCATCCGGTAAAGCGCTCTCTTCGATATCTGCCGCTTGAACCTGAAAATCGGTGATGAGATGGCTTAAGAGTACTTGGCGACGAGGGGATGCTGAAGCTAATATCAACGCTGGTTGATCTTTCATAGTCTTTCCATATGAGACAAGCGCACTTGTTTGTTTTTATTGAGTCGTTCTTAATTGGGTCGTTCTTATTGAGTCATTATGGTGGCACCTAATATGACCTTGAGCAAGGCGACAATGATAAAGTTTGATTTGACTAACAGGTATAAAATAGGCAAAAAAACTTGTAAGGCAGAATCCAATCAAGCCACATTGAATTGACGGCGGAGTTTTCGCAGCAACCAAAAAATCCATGGCCATAATATTATCGTGGAAAGCGTCGGCCAGAACAGCGACCATCTAAATTCCAACGAAACTACCCAATACTGGACCCAAAAAATACAAAGATGATGAACGATCGACAGCAGCATAATCGCAATGACTTGCTGGATCATAGATTGGTTGCGTAACTTCTGACAGTTTGCATTTACAATGAAGATGGGGATTGCCAGAGCAATGCTGTGTACGCCCAGTGCAGTGCCGTATAACAAGTCGAGGATAAATCCGCATATTGCGGCAACACCAACACTTACTCTGTTAGGTAATGCCATGCCCCAATAACACAGAATAATGAGTAGCCAATCTGGCCTGTATGCATCGACACCCGTTGGCATGGGAATGATTTGCAATACCAACGCAACCAAAATAGTTAAATAAATAATGGAGCTATTCGCCCTCATTCAGTGTCCTTTGCAGCATTTTTAATTCTGTGCTCGAGATCGCACCTTCGGGTTTTTTGTCAGCAGTCCATAGCAGTAATAGGAACTTTAAGCGTCCCATGTTTGCACTTGGTGTCACTAACACCTGTTTAAAGGGCTGGCTCTCATCGCTTATGACAGTTTTAACGGTTCCGACGGGATATCCTTTTGGAAAGACATTGCCTAGTCCTGAAGATGATATCAAATCACCTTCTCGCACATCGGCACTGTGCGGGACATGTTGCAGTTGCAACTCAAAGTAGTCTCCCGTACCTACTGCAATTGACATAAAATTCGTCCGCCCTACCCGCACAGGAATCGCATGAGAAGTATCGGTGATCAATAATACGCGAGAATTGGTTGTACCCACTTCTAGTATTTGTCCAATAATACCGGTCGAATCAATCACCGCTTGCCCTGAATAAACCGAATTCATCCCGCCTTTATCTATGACGATTTGGTGGGAATACGGGTTATTGTCGAGAGACATCAATTCAGCGACTATCTTATACATGTCCCT
Source organism: Pseudomonadota bacterium (assembly GCA_038744645.1). Classification (GTDB taxonomy): domain Bacteria; phylum Pseudomonadota; class Gammaproteobacteria; order Enterobacterales; family Alteromonadaceae; genus Glaciecola. The sequence continues at coordinate 2,455 of JBCDMA010000099.1, forward strand.
TTTAACGGGCGCGGCGAGCAGCTGTCGAAGATTGTTATTTTCGAACTTCAATGCGTCGAGGCGCTGTAATTCGCCATTTAAGAGCGTTAACTGCGTGGTAAGCTTGTCATTCTCTTCTAACATCCTCTGTCTCGAAGAAAATCGATGCGCGCTCCAGTTGAGGACTTCGCCTGGCATATCTGCAAGGTATTGCACTGGACTGACAAATGAGGTCAGGTAGGCTCTTAGGGATTTAACTTGATTAACGCGCGCTTCAACGACAATGGCCAGCGCGGAGACAACCAGCACAATAATCAGCCGGCTTTGTAAGGAAGGACCACGCAGGAAAAAATCATTCATTGTTTCATAACATACAAAAAATGTTATTCGTAACTAAATAAATCACCACCGTGTAGATCTATCATATCGAACGCTTTGCCGCCACCTCGAGCAACACAAGTTAAAGGGTCATCAGCGATAACCACTGGAATACCTGTCTCTTCCATTAGCAGACGATCCAGGTCTTTAAGTAGTGCACCACCGCCCGTCAACACCATTCCACGTTCGGAAATGTCCGACGCTAGTTCAGGTGGACTTTGCTCTAGTGCGACCATGACTGCGCTGACAATACCAGAAAGTGGTTCCTGCAATGCTTCGAGAATTTCATTGCTGTTTAGCGTAAATCCTCGAGGAACACCTTCTGCAAGATTTCTACCTCTGACTTCAATTTCTCGAATATCTTCGCCTGGGTAAGCCGCGCCGATCTCGTGTTTTATGCGCTCTGCAGTAGCTTCACCGATCAGAGAGCCAAAGTTTCGTCTAATATAATTAATGATAGCATCATCGAACTTATCACCGCCAATGCGCACAGACGATGAATACACGACACCGTTCAATGAGATAATAGCAACTTCCGTCGTACCACCGCCGATATCTACCACCATAGAACCCGTTGCTTCTGAGACCGGCATACCCGATCCAATCGCGGCGGCCATCGGCTCGTCAATCAAATATACTTCGCGTGCGCCAGCGCCCAATGCGGATTCGCGTATTGCGCGTCGTTCAACTTGGGTAGAGCCACATGGCACACATACCAATACGCGTGGACTAGGCCGTAAAAAGTTGTTGTCATGCACTTGCTTGATAAAGTGCTGCAACATCTTCTCGGTCACATAAAAATCAGCAATTACACCGTCCTTCATAGGCCTTATCGCTTTTATATTACCTGGCGTTCTACCAAGCATTTGTTTCGCTTCATGTCCAACTGCCGCAACACTTTTAGGTCCACCTGCTCGCTCTTGTCGAATCGCTACTACCGAAGGTTCATTTAGCACAATGCCTTTGTCTTTGACATAAATTAATGTATTCGCGGTACCGAGATCGATGGACAAGTCATTTGAGAACATGCCGCGGAGCTTTTTGAACATGGAGTGCCTTTATGTGTTGATATAGTTAAATGAATTTCGGTATTAAGCCTGGCATATATTTTAATTGTTGCCAGTACACGTTTGAGACCGGCGCTACTTTATCAATCCCAACAATATTGGGCAAGTAAGAGTTGATTTCAATGCAAAATATTCTATTCTGCACTGCCTTCACTCTAGTCTCTATACCGTTTTCTAGCATTGTTATCGGCACCACTACAACGATTCCATAGCATCAACTGACACAGTGCGACTGAATACTGACCCTGACAAGTCGCAGACTCCTGTGCTAGTGAATTTATAGTAGCGATAGTCAAGTCCAAGATATTCGATATCTTCGCTGTCGCATCTGGCCGAATAGCTACAACCTTGTAAACCCGGGATTTCGCTAAAAGACGATGGGCTACTGACCGTTGTTTGACACACTTGAGGAGTTGAACCAATTGGGAAACTCTGCGCAACTAACGATTGAATACCCGCGTTGGCAGCCTGCTGAACCCGCAATCCAAAGACTTCGTTAACAACACTGGATGATGAGTTTGAAACAACATTCATCATCGTACCGGCCAATATGGTCAATACAATAATGATAAACAGCGCCAGTACTAATAAACTGCCGCGTTGTTTGGCAATTGAACGGACAGGTGGTGTTTTACAATCGCGAAATTCAGTCTTGTTAGGGCACATTTGGAATTTGCACCTCCCTCACAACGCTGAGTTGTTCATCACCGCGGGTAAACAAAAAATTCAGTCGGGTATAGCCTCCTCGCGTTAACGACGCTGCGATACTTTGAAATGGATCCTGCAGTGCTTGGGACGTCGATGGAGAGCTTGAAAGTGTGTTAGTAATGTTTTCAGCCATGAGATCGCCACCGCCTGTAAAAACGGTTTGTTCCAAACTGATGGAACTTTCATGGCGATATAAATCGTTGTTTCTAAGGCAATAGCTGATTGCGGTGTTGGCAATGTAAACCCGTCGCGTCGGTGAGCTTTCCGCAAAGCCATCCGCGACGGAGAGCTGCACAATCGCATCGCTGTCATCATCCGTTGCACAATTGCCGTCTCCGTCATCAGAACAACTAAGCACGGATTGCCTGCGGTTGTTTGATGGGTCATATACATGCGCCGCCTGTAATGGATATAAAATCGCAACATCGCTTGATTCGATGGAGTAGGGGTTGTTGTCGATATCGAACAGTTCGATCACGTCTAACTGTGGTGAAGACTCGCCTACTGCAGGCATCTGTAGATAAATTGCACTCCAGTTTATAGGAACAAACTCGACACAATGTACTGTTGAATCACCCTTGATGCGCACACTGTTTGGCACCGCTTGAGCAAGCTCTCGGGCAAGCCGCTCTGTGGCGAAACTTGAACTGTGTAGCAGCGCGTCTCTTTCGGTAACGTCAAGATAGATATTGCTCGCGCCTCTTAAAAACGAAGCGGCGCCAACACCGACGATACCAAGTAGTACAATTATCAGAACGAGTTCAACTAGTGTAAAACCGCGATGTTTTGTCATTCGCACTAACATCAGTAATTATCTCTATAGCTGGCAAATTCAATGGCTTCGTTATCTGGTGTTACCACTACGACCTGAACCATTTTTCGATTCGCGATCAGCGTGCCAGAATCTAACGTACCATCTTGATTGAGGTCATCATCATTGATGCCATCTTGGTTTTGGTCATAAAACACTTGAATACTTGCTTGAAACCCAGAGAATACATCATGGCCATTGAATTCAATGCTGCCACCGAGCAAACCAACAATCGCTGAGTCATCTAACACTAGACCATGATAGTCATCAATATCATCGTAGCTTCCTCTTGACTCGCCTGCATCGGGACCCAACGCACTGCTTGTTGTACACGACACTGATTCATTGCAGCGCTCATTTTGCCCGTTGCCTGCAGAGAATTCATCGAAACCAAGTGCACTCATCTCTGCAAATAACGATTTTGATAATGCTACCGCTCTGGTTTGCCATATCGGATCTAACCCTTTTTTCACCTGAGGAGAAAAAACGCTTGTGAGAATGGTTAGGGCAACGGCAAAAGCAACGATGCCGACGATCATTTCAATCAGCGTAAATCCTGACGATCTTGTAAATTTATAGCATCTTGATTGATTAGCATTCATAGACGTAACCTTGAACACCAATACAAAGCTGCGTGGTTTGTTCACCTGATATGGTTATTTCACATCTAAGCGCGCACGTGCCAGCACTTGTTGATGGTCGCCCAAGTGAATCAAATTGAATATATGAAAATGCGCTGCCATTGTCAGATGTGCTAAATGACACATTGACGCTACTGAGATCAGCATCATCTAAAGATAAAGATTGAGGAGGATTAGTAGCGATGGCGGTAGCGCAAGAAGCCGCAGCTGTGGATGTTTCGTATCTAGCGACGGTTGGACCTATCTCCTGGCCTGCGCTATCAAAGACCATTCGATAGCAATACCCGCCGCTACTGTCATACATAGATTTTGTCTGTAACACGCGAAGTGCGCTAAGTAGTTGTTGTTGCGCTGCAAACTCAGCAAATCCAGTGGTACCAAAAAAACGTGGTGCTACTGTCACACTTACGATACCCAACACTATCAGAACGATAACCAACTCAACCAGGCTAAAGCCTGATTGAATCGTACGGTTATGCATCGGGTTTAAAAGCACCACCACATGTAATGAACTATTGCTCGATTAGCAAGAAGAGTCGACAACAACAATGTCAGGCGTATCGTTCTCGCCGCTTGGTTCGGTGTACAACACATAGCAGTCTTCATCATCATCATCTGTCGCGTCAACAAATGACTGCCAACCACTTGTTGATGTATTTACATCTCCTGTAAATAGAATGACAAAATCAGTTGCTGCGCCAGGTACTGCGATTGCTTCAAACTCTGTTGCATCAATATCAAGAAAAGCATCTACATCTGCCGTTTCAGATATTGTGCTTGCATCAGGGTAACCATAGACAACGTTCACCGATTCACCAGAAATAGTCACGGTGCCCGTCGCATTGCCTTGGATACCGCTAATAGCAGACTTCGCATAGACCAATTGAGAAGCACTTTCCAATGCTGCTTTTACACCTTGTAGGGCGGCAGATCTGGCATCTGTTTGGATATTGATAAATCGTGGAGCCGCAGTAACGGCTAGAATACCAAGAATAACTATCACGATAATAAGCTCTACAAGAGTAAAACCCGATTGATTTTTCATAACTTAAGTCCTCACTTAAAACTGCAACTGATCGTTCAGTTATTGCTGAAAAAGCTCACTTGCCCGATCCGTGGATCATATGTAAATCCGTTCCCTACCAATGTAGATAACGGCTCTGAATTCAAATTCTTAACTGTTCGCATCAAATAAAATGTACAGGTATCGTTGTTTTGTATGCCGGTGTTCTGGCTGGCATTTGTAAAATAATTGAAATCACTTGCTGTACTTGTATCCCAGTCCGCTGTAATCGAAGGTGGGCTTTGCAGGAGCAATGAAAAAATGCTCTGACAATCTTCGTCAACGATCTCAGTATCTTCTGTACTATCGTCATTGACTACGTGTCCGGTCGGGTAGCCCGTATCCCTGTCAATGCCGACTTCAAGACCGCCGATAAGTATCGCGACTTCGTCTGAGGAGCTATTTCCGCTTGGTCTCCCATCCACTTCCCATTGAGAACGCACCAAGCTAACGCCAGTTGCAAAGCTTCCCGCTACAGCGGCTGTTGCTGCATCTTCTGCATCTTTGGTCACATCGATAAAACGCGGGATAGCAGTTGCAGCAAGCAACCCTAAAACAACGATGACAATTACCAATTCGATAAGCGAAAAGCCTAGTTGTTTATTTGCTACCTTGTTTTGTTCTATCTTCATGTTTACTGTTTTCATGGCATTTCTACCTTATCAAACTAAACTGTGCTTGCTTCAAGTCATAAGTAATGACGCACTCTAATGCGGTGCTCATCAGCACAACCATCAAAATCAATGTTGAAAAAGTGATCATAAGCCTGCTACTAAACACTATTTTATTGCACCCATCATTTCCCACATTGGCGTAAATATGCCCAAGGCGAGTACCAAAACCATGCCTGCAACGATGGTGATAAGAATGGGTTCAATTTTTGAGGTCAGACTCTTGATGTCGTACTCAACTTCCTGCTCGTAAAATTCAGCGACTTCCTTTAATAAGTCGTCGACCCTACCCGTCTCTTCGCCCACACTTATCATCTGCAATACCAACGGCGTGAATAAACCACTGGCCTTAGATACGCGAGCCAAATCCTCACCCTTTTCAATGCGGCGACGCATTTCAATAATGGCGCGGTGCATATGTGCATTATCAACAGCTTCAGCTACGAGGCTTAAAGCGCTTGTTAGCGGAACACCAGAGCGCAACATAAGACTGAAAGAACGTGAAAAACGCGATAAGATCGAACGTTCAAGGATCTCGCCAAATACCGGTGCCTTTAGTTTAAAATGGTCCCATACCAAGCGTCCTTTTTGGGTATCTAGATACTTCTTAGTTATAATTACCAATAACAATAAAACGCCGACAATCACGTACCACTGATTGATGAAGAAGTTGGATGTAGTTATCAGAATACGCGTCATCAACGGCAGCTCGGTGTTGAATGACTCAAACATATCGGCAAATATGGGGATCACAAATACGTTAAGTATGACAAGCGCGGACATTAACGCGATGATCACAAAGGTTGGATAACGCGTCGCGGCTTTGATCTGCTTTCTCGTTTCTCTGTCGCGTTCGAGATAATCAGCCAGCTGCTTAAAGGCGATATCTAACTGACCGGTGTTTTCGCCGACGTGGATGATACTTACAAATAGTTGGCTAAAAATACGTGGGTGTTGCGATAGCGCCGAACTTAAGTTTCTGCCCTTCTCTAACTGTTCAATGATATCCAGCAATGCCGCTTTTAAACGAATACTCTTGGTTTCCGTCAACCCAGACATCGCATGAATGATGGGCACGCCTGCCTTTGTTAACGAATACATTTGACGACAGAAAATGATCTGGTCTTCTATTCGTACCTTCGGCGTAAGAACGTTAATTTCAGTCGCATTTTTAGATGCTTTGGCCACCGTTTGTTCAGCGCGGTTAATCTCTATGGGTGTTATGCTTCGCTCGTTTAAGATCTTAGCAACGGATACCGCATCCATCGCATCTAAGGTACCTGTAATAATGCCGCCACTGGCGTTTTTACCTCGGTAGGCAAATGACTGCATTAGTCAATGTCCTCTAGCGATAAGCCGCCAGATGTTGTGTCTGGTCTTGGTTGTTCTTCTTCAATGGGTGCTACAGAGTCCGTAAGATCTTGCTTAATGTCGTGGGTGGTTTTCGATGGCGCATCTTCTTTTGCATCACTGACCATCTCAACTAGGCGCATCACTTCATCGAGGCTGGTAACGCCTTGTTTGGCATATTCAAATGCGGCATGAGCCAATGATTTGAAATTGGGATCTGATTTCACGCTCTCAGCAAATGCGATGTTGTCGCCTGCCTTCAATGCGTTCATCAGCGGCTCGGTGATTTCCAAGAGCTCAAACACGCCGACACGACCTCGGTAGCCGGTAAAATTGCAACGCTGACAACCGCGCCCCTTCTTAAATTCATGCTGACTCAGCTCTTTTTCAATACTCGCCAACCAAATTCTATGGTCATCTTCAGGATGTGCCGTTTCAGAACAGTTTGCACATACTCTGCGCACAAGTCGTTGTGCAATGACGCATTTTAAGGAACTCGCAACTAAATAACCGGGTGCCCCCATGTCAATCAAACGAATTGCACTGCTCACAGCATCATTGGTATGCAATGTAGATAACACTAAGTGACCAGTAAGTGCACCCCGCAGACCAATTTCAACGGTTTCTTTATCCCGCATTTCGCCGACCATCAGGATATCAGGGTCCTGTCGTAACGTTGTTCGCAGAATACTGGCAAATGTGAGATCAATTTTATTGTTCACCTGTACTTGATTGATTCGCGGGAGTCGGTATTCAACCGGATCCTCTACGGTGATGATTTTGTTCTCAGGGAGGTTGAGTTCGTTCAATGCACCGTACAAGGTGGTCGTTTTACCAGAACCTGTGGGCCCGGTAACTAAGATCATGCCGTGCGGACGCTTAATCAATCCGCGAAAACGGTGTAATAAGTCGCTCGGCATGCCGGTTTGTTCAAGCGTGAGCACGCCTTGGGATTGATCCAGTAATCGCATAACAACGGATTCGCCATGCTGTAACGGCATCGTTGAAATCCGCACATCGATCACATGATGCTTGATCGTAACTTGCGTTCTTCCGTCTTGTGGCAGTCTCTTTTCAGAAATGTCCAAACCAGACATCAGTTTAAGACGCAACACAAGCGCTGAAGCAATATTTGCCTCGGGGATGATATTCTCTTGCAACACACCATCTACGCGCATACGGATGCGCAGCTGTTTCTCCTCAGGCTCAATATGAATATCTGATGCCTTTGCCAGCACTGCGTCTTCAAAGATGGATTGCAGAAGTTTTGCAACAACATTGTCCTGTTCATCAACCAGTCCAGTATCAAGTGAAAACTCATTTCCTTCACTGTATTCATCGGCGAGTTCTTGCGCGAAAGACGCGATTTCTTCGGTTTTCCGATAGCAGTTCTCATACGCCTCAAATAACTGCGTTTCACTTATAACTGCCACTTCGATGGGCTTCGGAAGCTTGCCGCTCAATTCGTCCACTGCGTTGATATCACCCGGGTCACTCATACCGACGAGTAGCGTATCGCCTTTATCTTGCAGGACCAGGGCGCGATATCGGCGCGCTTGAATTTCAGGCAGTAGTTTCACAACGTTAGGATCTACGCGAAATTCATGTAGATTAATAAGAGGCACGTTCATGTGCTGAGACAACAACGTCAATAGCTGTTGTTCAGAAACCATCTCTAGGGCAATCAATGTTGCCCCAAGCTTTCTGCCAGTTTTACGCTGTTCGCCAAGTGCTGTGTTTAACTGTTCATCATTTATTAGGCCATTTTGAACCAATAAATCACCGAGGCGGATTTTCGTCTTTTGTACCATTATGATTGTCCCGTGAGTGAATCAATCCGCGTTTTAACGAAATCTTGCACTTGCATAGACAATTGATTTAACTTTTGCACTCTGCGATATGACACAATTGCTTCGCCAGGCAAACGAAGTTTGTCTTGAGATACCGCAAGGCCAAGCCACCATTTAGCAGTGTTCGGCTCTCTCGTAATCAACAATTTGTAGTCTTGATGCGCCTGTTGATAGTCACCCATCTGTTCGGATAATGCAGCGCGAAAACTCAATAACTCCGTCGAAGCAAATGACGTTGATGGATGCTGTTTTAGCGTTTCTTGCGCTTGCTGAGTGTCGCCCTGGCGGTAAGCAATTCTTGCCAGCATCAATCGAATACTGCTGTCGTTCGGTGCCTCGGCTATACCATTCTCAAGCGTTGCAATTGCCAAAGCTGTGTCTTGTTTCGCATATAATAATGATGCAAGTTGTTTTCGTGTGCTTGTATGTTCTGGTGCAATTTCAAGGATTTGCGTAAGTAGACTGATGGCTCGCGACGTTCGGCCTTCATCAAGTGCTATTCGTGCACCTTCGCGCAGAGAAGCAATCTGGCGAGAATCCCCCTTACTTGAAGATACTTGAAAGCTTTGTCTTGTAGATGCGACGCGATTCTCATTCTCAGAATCTTCAATTTCACTGCGTGTAATTGTGAACGACGCTGCATCATCTGATTGCGTTGCGACAGCCAGTTTCGTCTCATCGTTATTGTCCTGAACAGGCGGTTTTGATCTCGTTTGCTCCGTCCGTATTTGCACCGGCGATTGATCGAATTCGGGCGTTTGATCGGCAGTAAAGGGCTGGCCATCTTTAGCCGATTGCTCTGCTTCAATGGCATTCTGTATGGCTTTGCTGTCATTCGCCGCAGGCGATTCAATTAGGGTGATATATTCTGATTGTGTGACGCCGTATGTAACAAGGCTAGTAACGACAATTAAGGCCACTATCGCAAATGGATGCAGAAAAAATGAAGACGATGACGTTTCGATATAGTCTGCTGTCGTTGCTGTGTGTTGGCGCTCCTCAAGATCGCTCAACATTTTATTGATAACACTCATATGTTACCCCCAATTACCATGCTGAGAAAGTGAGAGTAATCTGGTTTTTGAATCAGGGTGCCTAACAATAATAAGCCAACGCTACACATTGCTACTGCCGGCAAAAGCCAGCTAGCATATCTTTGTCCGAAGCTGTAAAACGCAGCCTCCGTGTCTTTTGCCGCTA
>JBCDMA010000100.1:0-12130 GCA_038744645.1 Pseudomonadota bacterium
AACATTATTTAGACTACCAGAACAGTTTAGAGGCCTAGAGCCTGTCATTCGCGAAAGATTTCGCAAGCGTATTCAACGCGGAAAAATAGAGTGTGCGCTTCGTTTTTCGTTCAATGAAGGTAATGTTAGCGGTGTCACTGTCAATGAAACGCTCGCCAGCCAAATCATCAACGCTGTGGACTGGGTTAAGCAAAATGGGGCTGATGGGCCAGTAAACCCCATGGATATTTTGCGTTGGCCAGGCGTGACGTCTAGCGAAGAGGCAGATATGGATGTCATTCAAAAAGACATGCTTGAGGGTTTTGAGACTGCCTTAGAGGAATTCATTCAATCCCGCAAAAGTGAAGGCGCAAACATGGTAAGTCTGTTGCAAACACGTATGACCGGCATTGTTGAGCAGGTGGCTATTGTCAAGGAGGGTATGCCAGCCGTTTTGGACTGGCAACGAGAGCGTATATTGGCAAAGTTTGAAGACGCTAAGATTGACCTAGAAGAAGGTCGCGTTGAACAAGAAATGGTTATCTTGGCACAGAAATCGGATGTTTCAGAAGAGCTGGATCGCCTCGAATCGCACGTTGATGAGTGCCGCAAAGTACTGAAAAAGGGCGGAGCGGTGGGTCGTCGTCTAGATTTCATGATGCAAGAATTCAATCGAGAGGCCAACACACTGGGATCTAAATCTATCAGCAAAGATATCACTCAAGCAGCAGTCGAGCTAAAAGTCCTCATAGAGCAAATGCGCGAGCAGGTGCAAAACATCGAATAACAACTTTTCTAGTATATTCGGGGCTTTAACAAGCACCCTCATATTTCAACGAATGGCATAAAGGATGCTGTCGCCTGCTTGTTTGGTATTAGTGAGGGATTCATTCCAGAGCGCATCGATGCACTGAATTGACTGGCTGGTTGGTGATGCCGCTTATTCAATATAAACCAATGACACGCCTCATATCAGAGCCATCCCTGTAGACGTAGTGATGCTTAGCCGGGTCTATATTAACCTTTAACGGTGATTATTAAGAGATTGATGGTTTTACTGAAGTATATTCACCGATAAAGGTGAATATACTTGTGATTTATTGATAACTACCTATAATCACTGATACTAATGAATATTAATGTCGATATTGGTACACAACGATGGCGAAGAAAGTAACTGCCTCAAAAATGCCTCAAACACAGTTTATCTATGACGCGCATGTGTTGGGACAACTTATTAAAGCAAAGCGCACGGCAATGGTTATGAAACTCGCTGATTGCGCCGCGCTTTGCAATGTAGGGATCAATACTCTATCTCGTATTGAAAATGGCAATGACAATTGCACCCTTGGTGCCGTATTTTCGGTGCTACATGGGCTGGGTATCAAGCTTACCTCACCGACGCTTTCACCTACATCTTTTGAAAAGCGGGACGACTCAAGTGTCAGTGATGACGGGTGGGTATGAAAACTATGCCAGCAGATAACATCAATCCACCCTCAGAATATACTTTGCTCATCCATTTGGCAGAACAACACATTGGCACGTTAACCTTGGATAAAGGCGCCAACCTACTCAAGCTTGAATATGAGCCGGGTTGGCAGCAAACAGGCTTCCCAGTGTTACCCGCACTGACGTTGGATAATGTCCATTCTCCCGAAATCGCCTACAACTATCTTGACAACGCGCTTCCTGAAGGGAAAGCGCGGAAACTTCTATCGGAGCATCTTGGTGTCTCAGAAAAAAATGTCTATTCCCAAGTCAGATCAATCGGTCATGATCTGGCGAATAAAGTTATCGATACGCTGACACAGCAGCAGTTCATAGACACAATTACTCAAGAGCCAAATTTTATCGACGACGACCGAAGTTACATGGCCAAGGTAAAAGAGCATATACTGACCCGAACACAGCACTTGCGCTCACAGGCACCTGAAATACCTGATATCGAAGTTTGATCATTGCGCTCGGTTTTGAGTAGCCTTGATATTTGGGACTGAGATGACATGGTGACTAAAGTGGTGACTTCTCCCAAAATTAAAAAAGCTAACTTGTTGCAAAATTTAGATCCTTTGGTCCCAATCCTTTGCTAGATCCAGAATATAGAGTGAAATAGATATAACTGTATCCAAATGACATAAAAAATCGCTATAATGGATACCATTGTGTCTTAAAGACTAATTTGAATGCATCAGCTACTTACTGAGTTAGAAGTCCAATCTGCGTTTGCAAGCCATCTCCGAAGGTTGAGAGAAAGGGCTAAGTTATCTCGTAGTGCATTGGCAGAGCGCAGCACCGTGCCGGCAGCCACAATTAAAAAATTTGAACTGACTGGACAAATCTCTTTCCGCCAACTCTTATTGCTATGGCAATCATTAGATGATTTAAACCGCATTTATGAATTGACCCTCGAATCACAAGGTTTACCCAACGTGCCTACCTCGATCGACGAGGTGCTAAAAGGTGGCATTTAGTCCTGTTCAAAAACTAATGGTTCGCCGTCGCACATTGGATGGACAGTTGGTTGATGTTGGTGTGTTGGCGCAAAACCGACAAGGTGTATTTTTTCAATATCGTGAAAGTTACCTATCTACCTATGGCAACCTCTCACCATTTACCTTGAAAGCTGATTTAACAGTGCAAGCTGCGCCTAAAACACCTCATTTGGGCCTTAATGGTGTATTTGCGGATGCTTTACCAGACGGCTGGGGATTGTTACTTCAAGATAGAGTATTTAGACAACATGGCATATTACTGAATGACATAACACAAATGGATAGACTTGCTTTTGTTGGTAATGCAGCTCTCGGTGCCTTATCTTTCTCCCCCATATCAGAACATAGCACTATCCAAACAGACAGCGTCAGCCTAAATGAGTTAGGGATCAATGCGCAACAAATCTATGATGGTCAGACAGAAGACGTTTTATCTGCACTCGTCGCTGGAGGTAGTTCAGGAGGCGCGCGTCCCAAAGCACAGATTTACTTCAATGGTGACAACTTTAATTCGTGTAGAACATTCGAGAAATCAGGAGATGACGCGTGGATTGTCAAGTTCACATCGAAAAACTTATCACTAGGACATGAAGAAGGGCAATGCGAAGCTGTTTACTTGACGCTTGCAAAAGAGCTTGGTCTTAATCCTCCAAAATGGAAATTGCTCAATGCTTCTGAGCGTTCAGGGACAAAGAAATGGCTTGCGATAAAGCGTTTTGATTTTCGAAAAAACAGCGAAGGAAAATCAGGGAGATTCCATATGCACAGTGCATGTGGCCTACTCGACGCTGACTTTCGGTCGCCCAGTCTAGATTATGATGATCTGATCAAAGCATCAAGCGTCTTGTGCAAATCACCAGCCTTAGGCCAAATTCAGTTTAGAAGAGCCATGTTTAATTTAGTGTTTCTTAACCAGGACGACCATAGTAAAAATTGGGCTTTTCTTCAAGATGACGAGGGGCAATGGCAACCCGCACCTTTTTATGACGTAACATACAGCTCGCATCCTTTTGGTGGGCAAGCAACGTCATTCTCAGGATTTGCGAAAATGCCGCCAACCAAAGCGCTTCAAAAACTTGCGCAGTCAGCGAGCTACCGCAACTGGCAAAGCGCTAAAGAAGTTATTGAAGAAACGGTAGACAAAGTTACCGACTTTGAGCGAGTTGCTATTGACCTAGGTGTGTCACCAACCACTATTTCACTGATCAAACAGAGATTGGAAATATCCAAAAAAGCTGTATTAGAAACGGTATAACTGCAGTGCGATTGAAGGTAAAGTTTTTGACGGTAGGTATCGGTACAGTGCAGTAAAACATCATCAAACCATTTGATTTTCAATCCTAGCATTTCACACTTATTGACATAAACATAATTAATTATATTATTGATTATGTATTTAGATTCTCGGAACGATTAAAATGCACAAAGATTTTCTTGATGAGCTTGGAGAATTAGCGCTTGGCTCAAGATTAAAACGCTTATCTGATTTGTTCATGGGGCAAGCACAGCAAACCTATGATTACTTCGATGTCGATATGCAGCCGAAGTGGTTCACTTTGCTGGCGTTATTAGACCGGTATCAAGAAGTCAATATTGTGCAGGCTGCTGAGCTTTTGGGATTATCTCAACCTGCGGTGTCTCAATACGCCAAGCAGCTTCGAGATTCCAAATTTATCGACATTACGCCTACAAAAGAAGATTCACGTCGGAAACTCCTCACTTTAACCCCTCTAGGGCGGTGCAAAGTTGGGACGCTTCAACCAATGTGGCATGCGGTGGCTGATGCGGCCAAGAAGATGTGTGTCGAGTATGAAAACAGCTTTTACCAATCGATGAAGGTGTTAGAAAAAAGCATTTCCCAAGCAACGTTAACACAACGCGCGATTGATGAGTTTAATCGTATTGACAAAGACGCAGATGCGCTCAGTTTCCTGTCATTTAGCGACGAAGTTGCGCCTTATTTTGAGATTATCAATAAACAATGGATTCGACGGATGTTCAAACTTGAGGATATCGATATCTACGTCCTTGAGAACCCAAAAGAAGCAATCATCGATAAGGGCGGCTATATCTGGTTTGCCAAACACCCTTCGTTGGGTATCTGCGGTACCTGTGCCTTGCTCAACAAAGGGGATGGTGCATATGAGTTGACCAAAATGGGAGTGTTGTCACAATCGCGCGGCTTTAAGGTAGGTGAAAAACTGCTTCAATACGTTTTGTCTCAAGTGGATTTGCTTGGGCTGGACAAAGTTTTTTTACTAACAAATGCCAATTGCGAAGCGGCTATTCATTTGTATGAAAAAAATGGATTTGTGCACAGTGAGGAAATTATGGACAACTACGGCCGAAGCTATGAGCGCTGTAACGTCGCAATGCACTATGTAAAAGATTGATTTATTAAGTCAGTGCTAAAAGCGCACTATTGATTGAGTAAGCTTGCTATTTTTCGCTTAAACGTTGGATTAAATGCAACTTGATGCAAATTGGTTAACGACGCGCGCTTTAGAAGCCCTTCCATATGATAAAACTCTATTGCGCCATTATCACTGTAGTTGAATGAGGCGCGATTAATGATGTTTTGATCTTGTTCAAACACCAGTTTTTCAGCTAGCGCACAACTGACATACAACACTATCTTTTGCTGCATTTCCTCAATTGACGTGCGCTCATCAAAACGTTTCGCAAGCGGCCAAAATTTGTGCTCAATGAAGTAAGTTAATTTTTCTGGCAGGTGCCAAGTATGGATCATCAATTTACCTAGGTTGCCCTGATGCGTATGCAGCGTGTTTTGTGCTGCATGAATACGGTCAACTAAATTAAATGATCCTAGGTAATAACGACTCGCATTTTTCTGAGCCATTATAAATGCAACATCCCCTAGATAGGACAATTGACAGCTGGTTGCCAAGCCATTGGCATTTTCCAAGCGTAATTCCTGGACAAACAAGCGAGCAATTTCGCTTGCGACAAAGGAGGCTTTCCAGATGCGGTCATAGGCTGCTTGCTGTTTGCTGGATGAAAATGCAACACTTTCGCGAAGTGCAAAGTTGGTTGCGATACTTCTGACTTGTACCACGCCCAGATATACAACTGCGTGATGAAGATTTTCGATGGGCTTATCAAGCCTGTAGTAGGCAGAGTTCGTCTGCTCTAATACTTTCCCCAAGAGTTTTAAGTCTTTTGAAATTATTTTGTAGAGTTCTTTTGGCTCATTGATAGGTTGCAATAGCGACATGAGTTCAGGGCGTGGCTTTGCCATTGACTCGAGGACTTTCTTAATGTTTTGCAGGTTTTCGTCTTCTTCGTAAGGGATAAGCTGCAATGCTTTTAGGTTAGCTTCGTCTTTTTCGTCTTTTACAATAGGCGTGGATGAGACTTCCGGCTCTTCATCAGGCGTTTTACTATTTTTGCTTCGACTGGTTTTAGATGTTACGGCGTTTACATTCGTGCGACGAGCGGGGGAAACAGCAGAAATCCTTGGAGCTGCTCTGTTGATTTTCCACCAGTACAATAGAATCAAAATGACTACGACTATGGTAATTGTGCCGACGTTCAACAATGATCCATACCTCGCGTAACATAAAAATAATGACTAAGAATACGCCGATTTGCGCGATGTTGAGTATCAGATTCCATACAAGGTGTTAAATCCTAAATACCAAAAGAACCAAAGTTCGGTTTATTTAAATAGGCATCAAAATGAATAAGTTTATGGATAAAAAAATACCTAAAGTAAATGCCTCTTAGTGATAGATTTCTTACTACTGGACCAACGCATGTTTCTAACATGTCTAGAAAACGCACGGGAAAACAGGAGGATATTACTTATGTCGATATTGCCTTCAAATCACGGTTTGATGCACAAAAAGCCAGTGAAGATGTTAGAAAAGTCCAAAGGTTTCACGTTAATTGAACTTATGATTGTCATTGCTATCATTGGTATTCTTGCTGTTGTCGCTGCGAACAGCTATCGCGATTTTGTTGTACGCGCTCAAATGACAGAGTTGGCAAATCAATTTGGCAATTTTAAACGCGCCTTCGATATTTGGAATGAAGTGAATGGCTATTATCCGGATGACACGACCAAGGGAAAGTTTCCACCGAATGCAAATGGACTATCCATAAATCTGAATGAATGGCAGTCCACGACCCTTGCTGGAGGTAGCTGGAATTGGGAAGGGCCGGATAATCATTCCTATGCAGGCATCGCCATTTCAGACGCCTCATCGACAGAAGATGACATGCGTCAACTCGATGCAATTTTGGACAACGGTGATTTGTCTTCTGGGAATTTTAGACGCATTGGTTCCGATTACACATTGATTATTGATTAGTCAGTTGTTGATTGTTTTTTCGCGTGAATAGCTACAAGACAAGAGCTGCTATATCTATCAAATAAATGAAAGACGGCATCGCTGATACTTGTTTACATCTTTTGATTTACGTCTCAGCGATGCTCAAACCAAGCTCAACTGCTTTAATCGTATCGACAGAATTAAACTGTATTTTACATCCAGCATTTATCATCCTTCGCCATACGTCGCGCATGTCGTCAGCACGTTTACCAGTCCAAAAGGTTTCTGTTTTGTCGATATAGCTAACCACAGGCGCGACATGTCCGTCACTGTAGATTTGGCGAATGAAATCAAAGTCAGGACCAAATGAACCCAGTAGCGCTGACCCGGTAACATCGATAGACTTTAACAATTCTTCAAAAGACTCCTCATGATTGCCTTGTCGATACGCGATCCATGCCCTCGCTATACCCACTGAGTGTGTCTCACTACTGAAGCCGTCAAAAACGTCACCGGCGATATGCTGGTCAATACTCAGCTCGTTGGCGTGTTTAAAAATAAGATCAATTTTTGCAGCCACCTCATTCACGGGTTCAAACTGTGCACTGAACTTGAGATGCCTGCTCAAACTGGCGATTACTTGATAGAGGTTATTGCTCGTAGATAAGCTCAAGTTATAGTCACGTAATGTATCGTCAAGAAGGCGCATATTCTTCGCTTCGAATTGAGCAAATTGCTCATCTATGTATTGTTGATATTCAGGATCGTTGCACCCTTGCGCATAGTCAGCGAAACTGTCTGACGTGCGCAATAGGCTAATGCATGCTAAGAAGGCGACAACGGTTTTTTTCATTGGCCTCAGTTTTAAAATAATCAATACACTTTGTACTTATTATTTTCGTAGAATGATCGGATAGCGCGCTACTTACGCTGGAAAATACAATTGACAATCTATCTATGTCTATACGGTATTTTTTCTACTGCGAAGAATTAGTTTAAGCCTCTGTTGATAACATACACGGCGCAGACAAATGACACTATCAGGATACTCGATTGCACGAATTTCTGATTCTGGAACAGTTTTACTTTTTGAGAAAGCCCATAGCCTAGAAGCATGCCTGGACAGCTTGCTAGTGCGTACAGCAACTCTTTCTGACCCAGTGCACCTGCGATATATAGCACTGCGATTGCCCATACACTTGAAATGAGGAAAAACAACGCAAGATTGGCTCGGATAACGCTCGGCGCTGTGTCCTTTAAAAGTAACCCCATTGGCGGACCACCAATGGCGGTGATTGTACCCATCAAACCGGATAGATAGCCGGCGCAAATTCCCGCAAATTTGCCGCTAAGCAGCGGCTTAGTAAGTGAAATTGCAACGAGACACAGCAGCAAAATTCCAAAAACGATATCAAATTGTTGAGAGGTCAGCAGCGTGACCACATAACCAGCGCAAATTATACCAAAACCACTTCCTATGATTGGCCATTTGATTAGCTGGATACTGACATCGTTTCTGCCGCGTAATAGCATCACCACCGCAAGTAGCGTGGAGAGCAAAATCATTGATACTGGAACCATGTGCGGCGCATATACAGCAAACAACGAAGCGCAGAAAATGCCGATCCCAAATCCAACAATGCCTTGAATGTAGGCACCAGCAAACAAAACAACGTTGATTAACACTACTTCAATTAGAGTCACGAAATGACCTAATCAAGGAACTTTCCATGTTTGTTGCAAGCTCACAATTCACAAACTTTTCGCCATTCGACGCCACGTTAAACAAAGTGCAAGATAATATGAAATGATGACAAGAATGTTACTTCTGTGCCGCTTCCACTGTGACTCTGTACGCGCGTTCTTCAGTAAGATACGTGTTTGCTGCAGTCACGAGCTCTTCCACAGTAATACTTTTGTAATCATCTACCAGCGTTCTGAGATTCTCTAATCGCCATGGGTTTCGTTGCGTTTTTGCCAAGCGAGATAACCAAACTTGGTTGTCTTGCGCATCTTGTTCAAGACGCTCAAGGAGCGGTGCAACAGCGCGTTGCAAATCATCATCTGTTACATCTCCATTTTTCACTGATGACACGATGTCGGCTGTCGTTGCATAAGCGGCATCTAGCGTTTCTGGCGTAACATCTACACCCATCCACATAAAACCAAACGCTTCGAAAACACTTGACGTTTGAGAGGAAACAATAGGGCTATAGGTCGCGCCAAGTTCTTCACGCAATATCTCGATAGCCTTTAATCGCAACACACTTGCAAGCAATTGCAAGACTCTGCGTTCTTTTGCCGTTTTACCGCCGGTTGTCTGATAAAACGTATTTGCCATTGATTGGTTTGGTTGTCCATTGAATGACACGGTCTGCGTTGCCTGGCCCGTCGCGACCAAATCAACTAGCGCATTTTCTATATATGTAGGGAATTCGCTATTGCGCTGTGACAATGCACCAAATGTTTTACTTACAAGTGCAGTCGCTTTCTCTACCGTTATGTCACCAACGATAGTGATTTCAATGGGCGCTTCTGCCAATGCGGGCCGTAGAAAAATTTCTGCTGCTTGCAGTGTGAAGGTATCGACTTCGTCTACCGTTGGAAACCCCCAGCGTTCGTCTCCACCGCGAAGTGTTCTGAAAACGGTATTCACTACTGTTGATACTGTATTCGAGGACTGCTGTCGGCGCAGTTCTGATGCAATTGCACGATAGCGGGTAAGGCTTTCCTCGCGAAATCCGGGCGCCTCAATAAAGGCCGTCATCAGTTGTAGTTGCAATGCAATATCATCTGGCGTTGTAGCGCCTATCAATGCAAAACTGTCGTCCTGTACCGTCAAATTAACAAAGGTCGAGGTGCCAACCAGCGCGCGCTGCAATTCGTCATAGTTATGCGCTTCCAAGCCGCCAGTTACAAAAGTGTTGCTTGTAATTGCACCCACAGCCGGCGTGGTTTGCGGGGTCAAATTCCCTGCACCAAAATCGGCGCGTACATGGATGACTTCATCCTCAAAATCAGTCGATTTAACATTGAGTGTTACACCATTGGCAAATACCAATTGTGTATAGTTAAAGTCGTCGATCACATCCATGCTAACTATTTCACTGGCCGCGCCAAAATCAGTATAAGCAAATGTCACTTCACCGACGTCTTCTACAGCTACGACTTCTTGGCTCTGAGAGGCCTCCCAAACAGCTTGAAGCGTCTCAACGCCTCCATCGATTTCTACGCTATTAGTTAAGAAGATAGAAGGTGTATCCAAGGTCCAAACCTTCCTGAACGCGTCTTCAACGGCTTCAACCGTCAGGGTTTGTTCTATTTCATCAAACCACTGCAGTGCGTACTCAGGACTAACGAATACAGTTTTTTCCAACCATGACTGAAAAATTGCTGATGCTAGTGAATCACTATCGGTGGTATCCATTTGCGCAGCTGCATCCTCTAAAGCCGTGCGTGTATTTGCCAGTTGTTCATTCAACTCAGACGGATAAAAGCCAAACTCAATTGCCTGTCTAATAGACTGTTCAACAACGGCGACACCCTCCTGCCAACGTGAAGGATCTGCAACAGCTAACACGGACGCTGAATTGATTTGGTCAAAGCTGTTTCCATAACTTGGATTATACTGAATCAGCGGCGAAGTGCCTGCATTGATATCTGACGAAATCCGGCGCTGTAAAATTGCGTGTGCCAGTTGAAGTAACAACTGTTCGCGACGTACCTCTTTGGTGTCTGCTTTTTTTTGACCTGGCGATTTGTAGCTCACATTGATGATGGTAAATATCTCAGGGTCAATAAGCACGCCAAACTTAGGCTCTGATGGAACGGTAAATTCACCATAGTAGGGTTCCGGGCTATCTTCCGGTTGCTCCCAATTTGCAAAACTCTCGACAAACGACACGTCTAACCCTGGAATTGAGACATCGAAGCCTTGTTTGATTTTTTGTTCAATCACAGAGGGATCAATATCGCCAACAACAACTAGCATTGCCCGCTCAGGCACGTAAAAGTCATCGTAGAAGCGTTGGAATTTGTCCGCTTCCAGCGCTTGTACGTATTCGTCTGAGGGATAAGCAGGTCGCGCAACCGAGGTATTGGGATAAAGAAAAGCATTATATGCATCAAAAAACCGTCTGATAGGTGTATTCCTGGCTCGACCTTCAGACATAATGATGCCTTCTTCCCGATCAATTGCGCCTTGGTCGAACACAATTTCACTTGCCGTTTCTCGCATCAAAAATAAACCGATATTGACAATTTCTTCGCTGTTAGAGGGCAATGCTAGCTCATACCCAGTAACTTCAGGACCAGTAAACGCATTGGTATCGGGGCCGAACGCTAATCCTACTCGCTCTAAAAGCGGGATCATTTCACCTTCAGGGACGTTGGTTGTGCCATTAAAGTTCATGTGTTCTAAAAAATGCGCGACTTCTTGCTGGTCCTCTGCTTCTGCCAACGTGCCCGCATTGAAAATTAGCCGCAGAGCTACTTTTTCTTTAGGCGTATCGTTTTCCACGATTGCATAGCGCATACCATTGTCAAGAACACCGTATTTTACGCGCGGATCAGGCGGAATATCCGAAGCTTCGTGTGCAAAAACAAAGGCTTCTTTCGCTATCGTTGGCGCAGTGTCCGCCGATTTCTGTGACACTGTTGCACAGGATGCGATGCTCAATAACAAAGGGATATGAAAAGTCGTTCTTAATATTTTTTTAAAAGGCATAACCAGCGTTTTAATTGTTTGATGACGGGTGAAAAGGTAGCAATGGCGCCAGATAATTACAATGCGCTTAAGCATGGCACATGCTTTAAGGTTATATAGTCTGTCGGTTGCTCTAAAAGTTCAAAGATGACACCATAATGCGCAAATTAAAACAAGCTGGTGCGCATTGAATGGACTTTACTGTAAATGTAAGCACGGTGTCAGAACTGATACAGCTATCACTGGTGCCGGTATTTTTATTACTGGGTATTGGCCAGATTCTAAATGTTGTTACTGGAAGGCTTGCGCGCATTGTGGATCGCTCAAGATGGTATGACAAACAAAAAAACAGTGGTGAAATTCAAGAATTCGACGACTTTCATTGCAGTGAATTAGACGCACTTCGTCGTCGAATGCGCTGTGCAAATACATCCATTAGTTTTCTGACTGCGGCAGCGCTGCTGGTCTGTGTCACTGTTGCGCTGTTGCTCGCCAATGGCATCACGGCGATTCAGTTGGATTATCTGGTGCTGGGCTTGTTTATCCTGGCGATGCTATCCATTACTGCTGGTTTGATTTATTTTTTCATAGAGGTCAGCATTGCTAGCGCAACGCTGCGCATCCCAAAAACAAACACTGAAAAGTGTTAAATCAAT
>JBCDMA010000101.1:0-12121 GCA_038744645.1 Pseudomonadota bacterium
GACTTGTTGCTGTTGACCTTCCACCACATCTGCTAAAGCAATGCCGTCTGCGACAAAGCTCTCTTGTGGGTTACACATGCCGATCGCAAGACGCTGTATTGCTGCATACCAAGTGTGCTTATCATTAAGCTCTGATGCATCAATAACAGCCTGTTTGTGCACGAGATCTTTGCCCCACACTACAGCTGATGCACTCAACCACTGTTGAATGCGTTCAATCTCATCGCTATCGAGTGCAAAAAACTGTTTCAGTGCGTCACTTGATAATGGTGCAAACACATCCTCAACTGAAAATCTGCTATTGGCCAATGCCAAAACGGAAATAAAGCTTTTTATGTCAGGATCGCTTTCAACCGGTCGTCTGTCGGAAATACTGACAGAAAGATCCAAATTGCTCTCCAGTGGATCGGAGAAAACCGTTTCAACAAAAGGCGCATAATCTTCTATATTCGGTGTTAGCACTAATATTTCATCAAGCTGCAGCGAACTGTTATCTTTCAGTGATTGCAGCAATACCTCTTTTAAGACCTGCAGTTCTCTGACAGGACTGTGACAAGCATGAATACAAATGGAATCATCAATGCCGTTTGTGCTTGATGGTTTTTCACTGAATGTGGTTTTGCGCTCACCATCTAGGATGCCCTGTTGTATTGACTGCAATAGCGTCAATTCAGCGGTTAGCAGCGATTCAAAGGCATCAATCTGAACGTGCTGCTGTTGCAACACGGCGTCTATAAATTCCTTTCCTTGTTGACCTAAATTTCTCAAAAGAGGATTGATATCGCGCTCAGCTTGCAAATCAACCGTTTTGTTTTTGCGCTCCAGCGTTGATATCTGCTTATCCGTTAGCGCATCACCCCAATAGATCTGACAAGGATTCAGTATTAAAAAATGTACGTTGGTTTCCTGTGACAATACAAAGAAAAAGCGCATAAATTGCGGAGGTAAACTGCCAACGGCAAAAAGATAAATGTGCTCGGGTAGTGTATTGGCTTTGGATGCCAGTTGGATTTCAGCCTGATGTTGCAGTGCAACTGGCGTGTTGCTGTTTTGCGCGTATAGCCGTTGCCACAAAGTTTTCTGCCAACCCATCACATCGCTATCGATATCCTTAAACTCACTTGGATCGCGTCCCTTCTCCCAATCTGTCAGCCATTGAGGCCGATATACCGCGTACTGCTCGAATACGTCAGCAAGACGCACGGCCACGTCAAACATCTGCGCAGTATCACGTTGCGAGAGATTAAAATAAGTAAAGAAAGACGCCAAACTGTCTTGATCGTTCTCCTGAGAAGACAATATTTCGAAAATCCGCCACTGCAGCACTTCACGTTTATAGGGAGATTGGGTGGGTACGTTCGCTTTGCCGAGCACGTTTCTTGACAAATCCCATACAAACCGTGTCGGCAGAGGAAAATCGACATTCATCATTATCCGCTGCTGTTTTGCTAGATATAGACTGAGCCAGTGTTGGAGGCCAGTATGCGGTAATAGTATTTGCGGAGTTTCAAAGGGCGATGATGTGTTTTTGTCGAGTAAATGCGAAAGTATATCTGCAAGATGCTCAAGTCGATTTGAGGGGTAGTAATACAGCAATCATGCGTCTCCCTGTTCTTCACAAACAATATGCTCACAAACACTGAACGCAAAAGCGACGTGCTCATAGACACCGAGTCATAAAATAATAAGCTATAAACTGTGAATAGAAAATGCGACGGGCATAAAAAAACGCAGACCGGGGACACACCGGTCTGCGCTATAACTTCAGTGCATTGGTCATCCTGACCATCTGCGACTAAAGCACACACAACACTTTCCGTAATGCAAAGGGATTGCCAATTTTTAATTTTCATTAAATTCAGTATGTTACGTAATTTTCGGCTTGCTTTTATTTAATCGTCGCTCACAAAAAGTGCAAACAAACAAGGGATCCGCACCACATGGGCACAAAAAAGCCAGAGAGGTATCTCTGGCTGGTAGGAATAGGCTGTTGTCTTGCGAGCGTTGATATCCTGTTCAAGTCCACACAATACGGTCGGCGTGATTACCTTGGATGGTGTTTATAAACCGATCTTCGATGACATGGCGTTTTACCTTCAGTGTCGGCGTGAGCAAATTATTTTCAATTGACCACTCTTCCGTAAAAACGATAATCCGATCTAATTTCTGATGGCTTTCAAGCGTCGCATTCACGGCGTCTAGCGTAGCTTGTAACGATTCGGTGACTTGATTCTTTTGATGATTATTGGCTTCATCCGATAGCACCAACAATGCGATGGGTTGAGGTAGGTGCGTTCCTGTCACGCACACTTGCTCAACGATGGGATTTTCCATGATTTTCGCTTCAATAGGCGCTGGTATAACGTATTTGCCTTTCTCGGTTTTAAATATATCTTTCAGTCTTCCAGTAATGCGGATATAACCATCTGCGTCAATCGCGCCCCTGTCTCCGGTCTTGAGATAGCCATCGGGAGTAAAGGCGTCTTTTGTTTTATCTGACTCTTTGTAATACCCAATCATATTACAGGGCGACTTGACTTGGATTTCACCTTCATCAGAGATCCTTATATCAACATCATTGTATGCCTTGCCAATGCTGCCGACTTTATCCATTCGAAATGGCACATTTGACGTGCCAAAGGCACAATTTTCCGTCATGCCCCAGCCTTCACTGATATTTACACCAATGCGACTGAACCAATGGATCGTCGCTGGCGCAAGCGGCGCTGAACCTGACGCCCATAATCGTGCGTCACCAAGGCCTAATTCATTTCGAATTTTAGCAGCGACTTTCTTGCCTAGTACCGGTATTTTCAATAAGAAACTCAGTTTTCTCTGAGGCAATTTGGCAAGCACGCCCATTTGAAACTTGGTCCACAATCGAGGGACAGAAATGAAAAGCGTCGGCGCACAATCTTTGACATCCTGATTGAATGAGCTCAGATTTTTCACGAAATATAGCGTCATACCCGAATACAAACTCGCCATTTCCACCAATACACGCTCGGTAATATGCGCAAGTGGCAAGTAGCTCATAATGCGATCATTGTGATCACATGACAGCGCCTGTAGTGAATTTTGTGCCGCCCAGCACAGAGTATTAAATGTGTGTACCACGCCCTTGGGTTGCCCGGTGCTGCCTGACGTATAAATAATGGTCATAATATCATTCATATCGCGGTCGGGGCTTTCCCGCATGGGTGCTAGTTCGGTAAAAGCTTGCCAAGAATAGGTTGCATTAAATCCAGGGTAAGGAAAAGAAACCGTCACTAGTCCTTCTGTGTCAGCGGCATTGACAGCATCATAGCTATCCAATTTGCCGACAAATAGCATGGGGCACTCTGCGTGCTCTAGCATATAATTTATTGTATCTGCGCCGGCAGTTGCAAAAATAGGCACAGACACATGTCCTGCCATCATGATTGCCAAATCAGTAATGACCCACTCGGCCGTATTTTTAGATAGCACTGCTATTCTGGTGCCAGGTGCGTATTCAAATGATTGTATTTTCGCAGCAACTTTTCGCACCATATCGGCGGTTTGTTTCCAGGTAAAAGTGCGCTTACCTTCTTCCGTCGGCTGCGTCATATAGTGACGATTTGGACTTTCTTTTTCCCATTCATAGAGTTTCATTAACGGCGAGTCAATCTTGCTTGATTGCGCAAAATCCATGTTATCCAATGGCATCTTAAACCTGCTTATGTGTACGCTGTTCACATTTGTGTTACATACGAATAATTAAGCAGGTTTGACCAGATTTCGCAAACTGTTTTTATTATTTTTCGGTTTATTTAATGTGAGTGACGTCGCTGTGATAACCGGCAATAGTGTTATCGTTTCTGCGCAATACGACCTGTTTGGACAAGGTTATCTATTTTTTTAAATTCCGGTGTAAGACAGAATAAATCCCCATTGACACCTGTCAGGTGTTGAGATACGCCAGCGGCATATGAAATGCTCGCATTAAGTGCCATATGTGATACTTCACCATGTGTCGGTACTGCATAATTCGGCTTCACCCAACGGTACATGTCAAACAAGTCTTGCTGGCGCGGATGCCCGGATGCGTGGATACAATCGTCAAATGTCGCGTCGTGGAACACATTTATTGATAGCTGCTGTAATCTACTTATCAGCTTTTCAATGCTGCGCTCATTCCCAGGTATAATGACACTGCTAAATATGACTGTATCGCCCGCATCGAGATCACAATGTCTATTTGCCCGCCTTGAGAACTTATCCAGCGCTGCGTTATTTTCGCCCTGGCTACCTGTGGCGATTATCATGACTTCTTCTTTTGGCAAGTAGCCTATATGTCGATTCGGGATCGTTGACAACTCGTCTGGCCAAATGCCCACGGTTCGCGCTGCACTCACCATGTTTTCCATCGCTCGACCAAATAGGCTGACGTAGCGACCTGTGTTATTCGCAATCTTGATTAATGTCACAAGCCTTGCCAGGTTGCTCGAAAAACAGCTGACAACAACTCTCCCATGCTGCTTTTGGATGAGCTTTTGCAATCCGGCGGCACAATCTGCTTCTGATTCGGTATGTCCAGGCTGTTTCGCATTGGTCGAATCGCAGACCATCGCAAGCACGTTTTCATTTGCAAGCCGTTTAAATTTCGCAGATTTGAATCGGCTCCCCAATATCGGAGTCTCATCCATTTTCCAATCGGCAGTGTGGAAAACCGTGCCCTTTGCAGTAGTAATAAGAAGAGATTGTGTTTCGATCATCGAGTGCGTAATGCTTATCCAGCGAACGTTAAATGGTCCAATGTCCAACTGTTCGCCGCTATCGATGATAACAATGGGTAGTTCGTAGTAGAGTTCTTCATTAATGAATTTGCGTCGTATGATTTCGGCTGTGAACGCCGTAGCATAAATTGGGCATTGTAGGTGCGGCCAAATAGTCGTCAAAGCACCGATATGGTCTTCATGTGCATGAGTGACAAGGATCGCGACAAGCTTGTCTTTGTGCTGTTTTGCGAAATCGTAGTTGGGGATAACCACTGACTCTCGCTTTGCATTCTTATCAGAATCTTTTGCTTGATCCAGCGGTACATCGAATGTCGAGCCGCAATCTACCATAATCCAAGCACCACCGTGCCCATACAAGTTTAAATTCATACCGATTTCCCCAGTACCGCCCAATGGGAGGAACCAAAAATCATCATGGCTTGGCAAAACGTTCTGAATGTCCGTCAATATTTTTCGCTCGATTGATTCGTTGTGCAACCAGACGCAGTTGCAATAATGATAGGATTTACACGGTCAAGTGTAACAGCAATATCAATATCTTTATTCAACAAATAGACCTAAACTCCCGTGAGATTGTAAACACAACACCGTTAACAGATTGCATATTTTTTAAGAACAGATGTCGACGTCCTCATATAGCCACAAACAGAACAGCGCCGCCCGACTGTTCACATTAGATTTAATGCGATCAGTTGCGATCGTTTTGATGGTTGTTTTCCATTTCATTTACGATCTTAAATTTTTTTCAGTCATTAAATCAGATATTCCAGACGGGGTTGGCTGGCAACAGTTTCGCTGGCTAATTATCAGTTTGTTTTTTCTTTGTCTGGGCGCGAGCTTGCAATTGACTCATTATCAACGATTTAAGGCAAAAAAGTTTTTTACACGGGTATTGCAAATAGCACTTTCTGCTGCTGTTATCAGCGTTGGTAGTTATTTCTTTATCAATGAGAATTGGATTTTTTTCGGGGTTCTGCATTTTTTAGCAGTTGCATCGCTCATTGCCATTTTCTTTGTGCACGTACCCAAGATCGCATTCGTATTGGGGATAAGTGTTTTGGTGCTTGGTGCTTTACAGGCAGTACCGACACGATGGCCTTTCAATGTATTCTTTGACAATTTGCCCAGTTACACCAATGACTATGTGGCCATAATACCGTGGATGGGTATGGTGCTGATTGGCGTATCGTTGGGCAGTACGAGATGGTTTCGAAACGACCCCTTAAAGGGCTGGTTCAGTCATTCAACCAAACAATTGATTTCAACTCCAGGTCAACACAGCTTGCTTATATACTTGATACATCAGCCAATACTGATGTCTGCGATTTATGCAGTTAAGTGGCTATCAACTGCATTGTAATGCCTGGAAGCGAATGGCTCAGGTTCAATTATTACCAGCCTGATACTCGCGCATTTTCAGATGATGTATTGACGATGACTATTTTTTCTTCCTCTTGATAAATCCTCACCTCTAGATTTATCTTTTCTGAGATTTTATTCAGTACAAAAGCAACTTCTTCGTTCGTAGTAGGTATCTTGGTTTTAGAAATATTATGTTGAAATGCGTTCATATATGATGCAAACATCTGTTTGTCTGACGACTTAAAACCGTAGTAATCGATTCGAGGCAAGATGCTAATCTCTTGCGCAAAGCTACTTGTATGCCAAAGATTGAGTAGGCAAACAGCCAACCAAACAAAACATTTCATCCTAGCGACAACCGAGTTCATAGCCATTGGCTAATGTCCATACTTGTGCCAGCGCTTGACCATTGATGCTGATATCAACAAGTTGAAGTAGGTTATTCTGCAGTGAATAAGTAGCAGTTAATGATTCAAGCGCTTGACCGTGTAAGTTTTGATTGATGTATGAAAGCAGACGCTTATCAATCCATGCTGGATAGAATCGCATGTAATTTTTGGTTTCGCCGTAGCGCTGCTGCCAGTGTTTCTCATTGCTGAATAGCAAGTTTTGTGTGCGACGAAAAATAGCACTGCGTTCAGATTGTGTGGGATGTATAACGTAAATATCGGTAGCAGTTTGTTCACGATCGACGTATCCAAAACCTATGTTGACACATTGGTACAAAAACCTTCCCAACGCTTTTATGTGCTTGTTTGACAATGGCATTCTTATTTTCATATCAATCGATACCAAGTCGTTTTCATCCACAATTGTATTAGAAACTGCACCATCTGGTTCTGTAATATTGGACTCGGTCTGAGTTGGGGGGGCTTGACTCGCCTCGTCACGCCGCTGCGTCAATGTGTCGGATGATACTGGCGAATCTTTCTGTGGATTTGGCACTGAAGGAAACGAATAAGGAATAAAAGCAACATTATTCACTATCTGGCTATCTGTATTTTGAGGAATTTCCACCGCTATGGTGTGCGATTGACGCTCCAACAGATAAATGCAAACCATAAAAATAGTCAATGCACACAGAGTAAGCTTCCACCAAGCGCTCTGCCCCTCCATTCTCATCAAAGAAGTGCGTCCAACCATATGTCAAGCTGACCTGTGATTAATGGACCAACACATTCAATGCAGCTACTTCGTGTTTTTCAGCAATAGCACGAAGTTGAGATTGTTGGAGCAAGCGTTTTTCGACCACCGTCTCTGTTTTAGAGTCACTTACTTGTTCCACTAGTGAATTGAAAGACGCATCAATCAGATTGTTTGATAGTGGTGTCTTACTACTGCTGACTTGCATGTCTATTTTATCGTGAAAAGTTTCTACACTCTTATTACGCGTAACGCCTTCAGGACTTTCTACTAAGGGCTTTAAATTATTATTGTGATTTGCGGCTAACTTATCATTAGGCTCCAATTCTTGTGGATTTACAGGTTGGCTACGCTCCAATAACGCAACATGTCGCTCTAGTATCTCGACTTGTTTTTGCAGTGTGTTCACCTGTTCAATGAGGTCGGTAGTCGTTTCAGTATCACGAGCGCTGCTTTTCTGAGCGCTAACGGTGCTTTGGGGGTGATTTTGAGGTTGATAGTACTGGTATGCCAGATAACTCGCTCCAATGACGACTACCGTAAAAAATACGTTTTTAGCCAACATATGTGTTCTCCCCATTTTTATCTTCACGAATTGCGTTTTTTGCCAGTCGCACAGAAATCACGGCTCTAAAAAGCGCTGCGGTCGGTAAACCAACCACTGTCGTCATAAAAGCGATGGAAAATTGTGCAGTGAGCGCTGAAATAATGCGTTCAACATTTTCAGGCGACAGTGGTTGATCTGACAAACTACCGATGCCCATTGAAATACCAAATAAGGTGAAGGTTAACGCCAAAGTAGAGATACCATTTGCAGTTTGCAGTCCAACTTCACTCCAGTAGGCTTTTTGCACATCGTTCCGCCATAGTCGCTGAGTCGCATATAATCCGATGCTGACTAACAAGACGTAAATGCTGATAAAGGTCACGCCAAAGTGCTTTTTAACCAATGCCATGATTTCAAGCAATGACATTTGGGTAATGAACGAAGCACAGGCAAAGACAATTATAAGAGTACCCAGCACCCAATAAATACTGCGCACACCATTAAGCACAAATGAGCGATGTGAGACTGTTGTTAGGTTCATCTACGGTAACCAGGGCTGGCTGTCAGTATTGCTTTGTTTGAATAACCTACTTCCTCAAGCCAATGTGACAATACAGTGGACTCTGATTCAGCGCTGGCATGCACTAAAAAGGTGAGTTCAAATTGACTAAATGCATTGCTTACCAGTGAAGAATTTTGTTCTACCAGTCGATCATCGCGAATGACCATGCGTTCCATATCGCTCAATTGTCTCAGTTTAGCCTGTGATTCATTGAATTGTTGCTCCTTATCATCACGCTGCGATAACGCTTTATCCAGAAATGCAGCTCGCTCTCTTTCTAAATTCTTTAATGAGAGCAACGGATCGGATGCATTAGCCGTTGAGGCAAAAAGGCTAAGTACTGCAGAGGCTAGCCAAACTGTTTTGATTAAAACGCCCATATATTAATCCTCGTTTATAGAAAGAGTTCTACTGATGTGGCAGGCGTTGTCGACGCGTTTGCGGCAGCACCTTCTTGTTCTTCAGCATCAATGTTGATTGCGTATTCAAGTGCTTGTGCATCAAGCGCAACCAAACGCGACATATAGCTCAACATCAATGCTTCCTGATCGAGCAGTGATTGTTCAGACGCCGCTTGAACGAGTAACTGACGAATGTATTCCTGACTGCTCACCTCGACGCCATCTACCATCGGAGATAGATTCGCACGGTGTGATTTGATTGCTTCTTTCAACTGTTCGATTTTTGCAAGATTCTTGGCGAATTCGTCGGCATAAGGCGTAGTTGAAGATAGCCCTTGTTGCGTAAATGCATCATCCACCTGCGCCATCACATTTTGCATTCTTTCCCGCGCAAGTTGTTGTTGTTCTTTCATCTTGAAGGTAACGCTGTCTGCATTTTGTTTTTCCCTTGCAAAGAACTCGGTCAATACTTGCTGATACAACGCCACTCTTTTGTCTAACGCGTTTTGCCTGAGCATTTGTCCTTCTTGCATGTCATCTAGAAAGGCTGATTTGAGTTTAACGAGTTCAACCTTTTCATCTATCATTTGCGTATCATCGCTGCCATCAATTGTGGCTTGAACGGCTTTAATCGCGCTACTTTGATTGACTAATTTAAGTTCAAGTTCATTGATCTTCGATGCCGCTGGAGACAGTCTAAAATCTTGCTCAATGCGCTTTTCAATGAGGTTAGCTGGAAGCTGGACAAGGGATTCGGCGGCAAGTGGCTCCCACTCATTCGCGAAAACTGACGTACTGATTGTCGTTGCTAAAAATGCAGATAATAGTATTTTCATCGTGTTTCCTATTGAAGTGCCCATCGCTGTTGTCTTGCAAGCTCAGCTTTCAAAACAGGATTTATGTTAAGTCGCTCAAGTTGTAGCGAGGTTAACTGCTTGTATTGCAGCAACGCGGTGGTGGTATCGACAAAGGACGTAAAATCATCGTACACAAGGTCTTGCATTGGAAATTTGGTTCTAAACTGAGTGAATGCAATCTTGGCTGAACGAATGTCGCCCGCTTTAAAATAGCTCTTGACGACGATTGCCTGTAATTGCATTGCCAATTGATTATCTGGATGGGTAGCACTGAAGTGCGTATCGCGTAGACAAGCTTCAGCATTTTCAGCGATCGCAACGAGCGAACCGACACTATTGTTGGGCAGTTCGATTCGCGAAAACACTTGCCCTGCACATGCTTGATTTATGCGTTCTATATCGTTGTCTTTATCATTAAGTATTTCGACCGGTGCTGCGATCGGTGTGTCAGTGGTCTTGCAGCCGCTGACCAAAATGATTAGCAAAATAGTGAGTATCACCTTCATTGTTTTACCTTGGCTAATTGTTTGTCCACCAGTAAAACAAGGCATGAAACAGTTTGGGGCGTTTTATTTCAGTTGATGACGCAAAATTAAGAGTTCACTCGGCGGTGACCAGCGAGATAACATCGCGTTTATATCAGTCAAATCATCTGATTGCTTGGTAATTGCTCGCAGACTTTGGATATCGGCTTCATCCAAAAATGACGTGAAAAATACGATAAGGTAGGTGCGTGTTTGACTCTTATCTCTTGTAGCAGGAAGCAACCATGTATCGTCTTTTGTTTTTCCCAGTTGTAAGAATACGTCATCGGTGGAAACGACAAAGGCACTCTTATACTTCTCCGGCATGCTAAACGCGAGTGAACACAAGCCATGCATAAAGGTAGGTGGCAGGTCAATGATGTGTTCGACATCAAAAACGTGCACAGTTTCATCGGGATCAATACAAGCATTCAGGCCAACGCGCTTCTCAATCATGGCTGTTTTATCCGGCAACAATTGATACCACCCAATGAGCACAATGATAGCGATCGCGGCCATCAAGCTTTTCAACGGAATATGTCTGTTATCTTGTACTGCTAATATCTCGATACCCTTTGGGTTAGATGCCACAGCAAGCGTATCTTCCTGATGCGAAAGTTCGCTGTTTTCACCGATCCCAATCCTGGAGAAGAAGCTGATCAATTGATTGATATGATCAATCGGTGTCAACACCATGTCGATATCGGGTAAAGGTTGTCGATAATTTTCACCTGGGACAAAAAAGCCGCTCAAATGACTGTGTTGAAAAAGCTGGCTAATTTGGTGACTTGCTCGAAAACACTTTTGTGCTAAATGGCTAACTTGACGGACGTTAAGTGTCGAAATGTCTATCTCGCCGCTGGCCAATATGATTTCATCACCCGGCATGACATCACCTTCTGCCAACCTTGAATGCGCTAACAGTAGGTGCGCAATGAACACGGCCAAATGCCAGGATTCACCATGATCTATTTCTGCTGATAAGGTTAAGCGATATTGACGATCTGCACTCGCACCTTTGCTAAACAAGCGGTTGATAATACCTGAATTCGCTTGCACAAAGTCGTGATAGTCATTGGCTAGTTTGCTTTTTTTGGAACTGTTAGAAAGTACTACCGTGGAAGGTGCTTCCACAAGAAGTAGAGAAAGGTGCTGAATTTTTATTAAACCTTGTGTGGTTGCAATAAAAACGTGAAAGCGACTTATGCCATGCTCCTTAGATGGGTCAACTGTTTGGGCCAACCGGAAGTGTAGCAAACCGTTTTATATCAATCCCCTATTTACCGCATTAATTTTTCCGAAATTCAAATGACTGAATATGCAGATTGGGCACTGAATAAACATCTATTTTTGCAGTTAAGAAATACCACCTTGGATATAGATTTCGCAGTCTACATTGCAAAGTGCAATCGTCAGGATGTTATCTTTTGAAATCGTCGCTTCGTAGTTTACTTCAAACGTTTTTCGTAACTTAAGCGGTAGCACCTTGTCGTCAAAAAAACAATGTAAGTGCATAGATTCTGAGTCTGTAATTGAAGCATCTGATAGAGAAAGAGATACCTTGATTTGATCACCTAAATGACGTTCAGGGCTGCCAACTGCCAAGGTGAAGCCTTCACCTGAGCGCTGCGTGATCAATTCCTCCGTGCTCGCGGCAACAAGACGGGGGGAATAACTAAAAGACAGCATTTTTATCACGCGTTGGTATTGCCTACGGTAAATAAGTGAGGCGTTTATCTTCTTTAGGGTACCCGCATTTGCGCTACTCAATGGATCCATTGCAGTTTGTACAATAGAGGAATAGGTAATGTTTAAATCACTATCAATGGCAGTAATATCTTGACTGCCAGCATTCGTTGACTCGTCGTCTGCTTTGCCTGTCAACTGGCCACTTTCATTGCTAAGGGCTTTATAGCGTTCCAGCGCCCTAAAGTACGCTTCGACGCTTTCATCTTTCTTGGAATC
>JBCDMA010000102.1:0-12090 GCA_038744645.1 Pseudomonadota bacterium
CCCTCTTCTCTTAATTGTTCTATCAAAGCTTTTGGCACAACTTGGGCAGCTGCAGTTACAATAATCGCGTCAAATGGGGCCTTGCTCTTCCATCCTTCCCAACCATCACCGTGTTTCATTTTGACATTATGCATGTCTAACTGGTTCAATTTGCGTTTTGCTTGGAATTGCAGAGACTTGATACGTTCGACACTGTAAATTTCTTTGAATAGCCTTGCCAGAATAGCGGTTTGATAACCAGAACCTGTGCCGATTTCTAATACTTTTTCAACGTTGTCATGCGAACACAGCTGCTGAGTCATCTTTGCAACCGTCATTGGTTGCGAGATAGTTTGGCCTTGTCCTATAGGTAAGGCGTTATTCTCGTAGGCTTTGTGCTGAAGCACTTCAGAGACAAACAGTTCGCGCGGTGTGTTTGCAATTGCATCCAGTACCTTTGGATTACTGATACCTGATGCAGACAACCATTGTGCGAGTTGTTGCCCTCTATTGATTTTATACATCGTTCACTTTTATGTTCAATGTGACTTGAACCATTCCTTTAAACTGTCGACTTGATGATGGACTGTCATGTCTGTAAATATAGGGCTCACGGAACAATACCCATTGGATACTGCATGAAAATCAGTACCTTCTCCCGCGTCGAGTTCTTTTCCTAGTTTGCCATACCAAAAGATTTGATTACCAAATGGATCTTTATCAATCACCATAGTTTCTGCTCGATGCCGTTTGCCGCATCGCGTCACTTGAATCCCCTGGATCTCTTCAATGTGTATATTAGGTACATTTATATTCAAAATCTGATTACTTTCGAGGGGTATTTCATTCATTTTTTCAATGATATCAACGGCCAAAAGCGCTGCGGTGTCGAAATTTTGGTTTTTTTTGGCACAAAGCGACACGGCCAATGCTGGGTGTCCACAATGTCTCCCTTCTAGAGCAGCAGCAACTGTACCTGAGTAAATTGTATCGTCACCCAAATTCGGTCCGTGATTAATGCCAGAGACAACCAAATCGGGTTCGTCAAAAAAACCGCTGTTCACACCAAGTTGAACACAGTCTGAGGGTGTCCCATTGACTGCATAGAATCCATTTTCCATCATGGTGACTCTCAAAGGAGAGTGAAGCGAAAGCGCATTGCTCATGCCACTGCAATTGCGATCAGGTGCAATCACGGTAACATCGTATTTTTCTGAAAGGTGTTTATGCATACAAGCTAATCCTTCGGCTAAAACGCCGTCGTCATTGCTCAACAAGATTCTCATAGTATTCCTCATGCTTTAAACGCATAAATTCGCGCAACAAACTGGTGGCAAAACACCCTTTTTCGAGTTCGAAACTGATTGATAGTTGGTCGTCTTCTAATTGATAGTCAACATTGCAAGGAAACGCAATTATTGGTCGACGTTGCTGCTTTAGTTGAAGAGACTCGAGAATTTTTGTGATGTTACCATATTCGTTCGCTATTGAGGTTTCAAATTCACGCGCACGATACATTGAATGTGGTTGTCCGCTGCCCCATAACGGCGCTGAAAGCTGGATATCTTTTTTTAGTAAACGCCCATTTAGATCTTTGGCATCCTTTTCATCGCAGACAAAAAAGCTATTTGAACCTGAAAGAATAAGCGCATCTCCATTGAGCATGGTAGTGTGTCCGTAGTCTGCAATTCTCCTGCTAGCAACTTCATTAAAAAGCCAGCTTCTCAATGCTGATATGACGATATTGCGTTTGTTGCGATTGCGGATCTGTTCGCCTTCGAGCAACCGTTGAGCAAGCGATAGGTTGCCATTGTATGTGACTGCGCCATGTTTCTTCATTTCACCAAAACGTTGCTGACCGAAATAGTTGATGAAACCCTGCTCTGTTATCGCTTTGAAACGATCTATCAATGCCCTTCTATCGCGACATATCAAATCTCGCACCGTGACGATAAATCGGTTACCACGATGCGAACCGATCTTTATCTTCCGGTGATGGCGCGTTACTTTGCGTATTATTACTCCTTCAATGTTAAACGCTTGCCAGTCCAGTTTATCGGCGCCTCTATCATTGACAGTAAACCACTGGCGTGTCGTCGCTATTTTATCTTTTCTGCCCGCATACCCAACATCTCGCACAGATATCGAGGCGAATTTTGCCAATTGCTCGGCAACAAACACTGTATTTGCATTAGTTTTTTCGATATCAAGCGCAACATGTTCACCATTTTCAGAGGGATTAAAACCTAATATCTCTTCAACGATAAAATCACTAGGAATTGTTTTTATTGCACCATTGGCCACGGGTACGCCATGCAACCGCTGCCAATGATGCGTCGACAAGAACGAGTTCATGAGAAACTAAAATAGGTACAAAAAATTTGCTTCACGGAGTCGAGTTGAGCAATACCACAGCATCAACAGCAATGCCTTCTTTTCTGCCAACAAACCCCAGTTTTTCTGTCGTTGTTGCTTTCACACTGATGTTAGCAATATCGACTGACATAACGTCACTGATTCTCTCCCTCATCGCTGGGATGAATGGCATAAGTTTAGGCACTTGTGCAGCTATGGTTATGTCGGCATTATTTAATGTGTAGCCTTTGTCTTGAATCAAGTTGTAAACATGTGCTAGCAATTCTGCGGAGTCAGCATTTGCATAGGCTTCATCTGTATCTGGAAAGTGCTGCCCAATATCGCCGAGAGCCAATGCGCCAAGTAGCGCGTCACTTAGTGCATGGAGCGCAACATCTCCGTCGGAATGCGCAAGCAGTCCAGTTGCGTGGTCAATCTTAACGCCGCATAAGACAATTGGGCCGTTACCACCAAATTTATGTACGTCATATCCATGACCTATGCGTATGTTCATAGGGCTGTTCCATTTGTAAGATAATATTGTGCTAATACGAGATCGTCAGGCGTAGTCACTTTGAAATTGGATTTCTCGCCTTCCACCAGTTTTATGCTGATACCTTGCATCTCTACAGCGGATGCTTCGTCAGTAATTGCGAGTTTGTTACTCCGTGCATCTGATAATGCATGTAAAAGGATATTGGTCGGAAACATCTGCGGCGTTTGCGCCATCCAAATTCTTGAGCGATCGAGCGTTTTATCAATGGTATCTTGTGAGCTTTGTTTGACCGTATCAACAGAGAGGGTTGCAAGAATACATCCTGACGCGTCTGCTGACGCTTCAATTAATCGTGCCAAAGCGGTATGTGTGAGACCAGGTCTCGCGGCATCATGCACAAGGACCCATTCACTGCCAAGCTCAGCATGAGCAAATTCAACGCCTGCTAACACCGAATCAGCACGTTCTTCGCCGCCGATAACAACATGCAGCTTGGAATGCGTTGAAATGGACAGTGTTTCAAAGACTGTGTCTTCTGGATGCAGCACAACAACAACCTGGTCGATAATGCTAGCGTCCAAAAACACGCGTATTGTGTGTTCAATCATCGTAACGCCATTGATCATCATGTATTGTTTTGGCGTGTTTGATAGCATACGCGAGCCCGTGCCGGCCGCGGGTATTATGGCTGAATACTTATTTTTCACATCTATTCGTTTTCTGGCACTATGCGAAAAAACGTTTCTCCTTTTTTTATAAGTCCCAGTTCGTTTCTTGCGCGTTCTTCAAGAGATTCCTCACCCGATTTTAGATCATTGATATCGGCTCTAAGTATTGTGTTTCGTTGTTTTAAGCGCGCATTTTGCTCAGTCATTTGGGTAATTTGTTGCTGCATATTTCGATGGTCAGAGATGCTATTTTTGCCGAACCATAAGCGGTATTGCAGCAATCCGAGCAATGCAATCAGCACCAGCGCAATCCACTTATGTTTCATTAGGTCGACTCTGAAAAAACAGTCTTTTTAGTTTACTGTGATTCAGCTAAGTTATCAAAGCAGTCGTTAAGCGAAGCAACATGGAGAGTTTTGATACCTTCACTTATACTATTTTTACTCACAATTTAGGACAACGTCATAGCGGTTGACGTCCAACAAAATACGCTAAATCATAAGGTGAAGGTATAGATGCTGTTTCAAAAAGAATGGCTTGATAATTCGCCATTAAGGCAAAAGATCAGAGAATTTCATCGCATTGATGAAGCGAAAGCAATTGAGCATATTTTACCCCTTGCTGAAGTGAGTACCTTGGTCAGAAGTAGAGCATGGGAACGCGCTAGAAAAATGGTGTTGCGAATACGAAAAGAGGCGAAATCACACGGCGGCATCGATGCACTATTGAATGAATTTTCCTTATCGACTGCAGAAGGCATTGTCCTTATGTGTTTGGCAGAAGCTTTACTGCGTGTTCCAGATAAGCATACTCAGGACTACCTTATTCGCGACAAATTATCTAAAGGCCAATGGGCACCGCATTTAGGAAACAGTGACTCATTGTTTGTCAATGCAAGTGCATGGGGCCTATTGTTGACTGGCAACGTCATTTCTTATACGGACCACTCATATCCAGCTAAAACGGCACAGTCGCAAATCAGCCTGTTAAAAAAGACCATGGGACGCCTTGGTGAACCCGTAATTAGAAAAGCGATGACCCTAGCGATGAAAGTCATGGGTAAGCAATTTGTCATGGGTGAGAGTATCGAAGATGCATGCAATAGGGCAGAAGAAAAAGAAAAGCAAGGATACCTTTACTCATATGATATGTTGGGCGAGGGCGCTCGAACACAATATGATGCAGACCGTTATTTCAAATCATATGAGCATGCTTTACATGTTATCGGTGCCGCTGCAGATGGAAAAGGACCAATAAAAAGCCCTGGGATCTCGGTAAAACTATCGGCAATTCACCCCAAGTATGATTTTAAGAACTACCGCGAAGCAGTGTTATCAGTTTCAGAAAGACTAAAAAAGTTGAGCCTTTTGGCTAAGCATTACGACATCGGACTCACTGTTGATGCAGAAGAATCAGAGCGTCTGGATATTTCGTTAGACATCATTGAAACTGTGTTTTCCAACATTGAACTTGATCAATGGATTGGATTTGGTATAGCCGTGCAGGCATACCAAAAACGCGCTATTCACCTCATTGACTGGCTACGAGCACTGACAGTTAAAGTTAACAAACCTATGATGATCCGATTAGTGAAAGGTGCTTACTGGGACACGGAAATAAAGCACAGTCAACAAGGGGGATTTGATGATTTCCCTGTATTTACCCGTAAGTCTTCCACTGATGTTTCATACCATGCTTGTGCAAAAAAACTTCTGGACTATCGAGACACGATATACCCTCAGTTTGCTACGCACAATGCCTACTCTGCGTCGATCATTTTAGAATTAGCAGGTGATGATACCTGTGGTTTTGAATTTCAATGTTTACATGGGATGGGGGATACCCTTTATGACCAGATTGTCAGAGACCAACACATCCCCTGTCGTGTTTATGCGCCTGTGGGTCAACATGAAGATTTACTCGCTTACTTGGTAAGACGCCTACTTGAAAATGGAGCGAATTCCTCGTTCGTGAACGCTATTGTTGATGACGCAAAGCCTATTGAATCATTGCTAAACGACCCAATTGAACGAACGCAGCGATTGCAAACGAAATCCAATCCAAAAATCGCAAATCCCCGCGAATTATACGGACAGTCTCGTGTAAACAGTAAAAGTATTGATATCTATGATGTGCAAGCGCTGCTCGATACTAAAATGAGCGTTGAAAAATGGCTGCAACGCCATCTCGTCTCGATTGCCGATATGGATAAACAAGCAGTCGATATGGTAGTGAGGAATCCTGCAAACACATCTGAAATACTCGGTGGTCTGGTGTTTGATGATGCCCCTTTGATGCGACGCAAGCTCGCACATGCCAAGAGTGCATTTGCCACTTGGTCGGAATGCCCAGTGGAAGAACGCGTTCAATTATTATTGCGTCTAGCCTCAATCATCGAAGTTCATATGGATGAATTCATCGGCCTTTGTATAAAAGAAGCGGGTAAGGTGCTTCAAGACGCGATAGATGAAATTCGAGAAGCAGTTGATTTTTGCAGGTATTATGCAGTTGAGATGAGGCAAGTCGATGTTGTTGAAAAGTACGAGCCAAGAGGGGTTTTTCTGTGTATAAGCCCATGGAATTTCCCAGTAGCGATTTTCCTCGGCCAAATCGTTGCTGCTGTTGTTGCGGGTAATACTGTGTTGGCAAAACCTGCTGAGCAAACCAGTCTGGTTGCGATACGCCTATTAGAACTGATGAAAAGTGCAGGGATGCCTGAACATGTAGTGCAATTAATTGTCGCAAAAGGGTCAGAGGTAGGAAGCACGCTGTTACCGCTCTATGATGTAAAAGGTGTTATCTTCACAGGCTCAACGCAAACTGGAAACCTTATCTCAAGAAGTCTATCTCAACGCGCAACTGCGCAAGTACCTCTCATTGCAGAGACAGGCGGGCAAAATTGCATGATAGTGGATTCTACAGCATTACCCGAGCAAGTTGTTGACGATGTTGTTCACTCTGGTTTTCAAAGCGCAGGCCAGCGCTGTTCTGCACTTCGCGTGTTGTATTTGCAGGATGATATTGCAGACAAGATCATCACCATGCTGGTCGGCGCGATGAAAGAATTAACGATAGGTGATCCGCAGTGGTTATCTACAGATATTGGCCCGGTTATTGACGACAAAGCATTAGAACAACTGCATCGGCATACTGAAATCATGCAAGATAAGGCGAAGCTGTTATACAAATGTATTGTTGATGCAGATTTAAATGGCCATTTTTTCGCGCCCCATCTATTTGAAATCGACAACTTAAATGTGCTCACACGTGAAGTGTTCGGGCCAATTGTCCACGTTATTCGATTTTCATCGGGTGACCTTGAGAGTGTAATAGATGATATTAATGCTACCGGTTATGGGTTAACTATGGGGATCCATTCTCGTATTGAAGTGCGAGCAGAAAAGCTTGCACAATTAACTGACGCTGGAAATGTTTACATTAATCGCAACATGATTGGTGCTGTGGTGGGTGTTCAGCCTTTTGGCGGCAGAGGTCTATCAGGCACAGGTCCTAAAGCAGGCGGTCCAAATTATCTCAGTCGGTTGGTGAAAAGCAAAACGCCTTCTAAGCAAAAATTCGAACAAACAGAGCAGGAGCCCTTTCTGCCTTTGATTGAAAAGATGGATGCTGATGTTGCGAAATATGACGTAGCTGATGCACTGGTCAATGCAGCTGTGCAAGAAGCGCTTCCGTGGCGTATCAGGACAATGAATGAAAGAACATCGTTCCTCCGGCAGTTTTTGGGAATGCTAGCGGACATCAACGATGAAAAAGATACGATAGAAGACGTTGAAAATACCCTAGCCTCGGTAAGGATGCAGTTGATAAATATAGAACAAAAGCTAGGTCAACCTATCGCATTTCTGGGGCCAACAGGGGAATCGAATAAATTGTACTATGAGCCGCAGGGCACGCTGGTTATCTTTGCCGATGAAGCGGTTACATTAGAACATTGGCTAATGACAATCATAACTGCAATTGCC
Organism: Pseudomonadota bacterium; assembly: GCA_038744645.1. Lineage (GTDB taxonomy): Bacteria > Pseudomonadota > Gammaproteobacteria > Enterobacterales > Alteromonadaceae > Glaciecola. The sequence goes on from JBCDMA010000102.1 coordinate 7,482, forward strand.
ACAGGAAATGTAGTTATTATCGTTGCTTCTGATCCGTACTATGCGCGCGCAAAATCACTAAAACAAGAATTCGGTGATACGGGTGCGCCACGCAACATTTTCCAGGTAGCACGGATAACATATTTGGACGCTATATTGTCCCATAAAAAAATAGCAGGCGTCGTCATTGATAGCAGTTCCTCTAAGTGTGGAAGCGTAGCCTATAAGTTAGCAAGTCGAGAGGGTGCTATCATTCCCATGATCTATATGGATGATTACGCCAATCTGATTCTGAGAGTCGTAACAGAGAAAACAATCAGCATTGACATTACTGCATCAGGTGGAAATACCACATTGATGACAATGATTGACGAAGACTAGCGGATTCTCAATAGTATACGATGATAATCAGACAACTATGTAGTGGGCGTAAATGGAAGTAGAATTAAAGCTGGCCTTACAGCGCGATGGCTTGGAAGAAATAAAAGAAAAGGTCATTCCAAAACTTAACGGGCAAAGCACATATTCAAGTCAAGCGATTGCAAATGAATATTTTGATACACCAGAGTTATTGTTACACGCCAGAAAAATGGGTTTTAGAATAAGAACACAAGACGGCATATGTGAGCAAACGATAAAAACTGAAGGCCTTGTACAAGGAGGTCTGCATCAACGCCCGGAATACAATGTTGGTCTTGATAAACCCGTACCTGATTTGACCAAATTTGATCGTGATATCTTTGCAGAAAATTTTGATCTCGAATACATCAATCGCCATCTAGTGATGGTTTTTACCACTCATTTTCATCGGCATCAATGGCATGTTGAATTCGATGATGGTGTTGTTGAATTTGTTTATGACCAAGGTGAGATCAAATCAAATCAAGATGTTATCGAGATAAACGAAATTGAATTAGAGCTTAAGTCAGGAAAACCATCAATACTGCACGAAATCGCCGATGTAATCGCGGAGCACTTAGCGGTTCGATTAAGCAATATATCAAAAGCGGTATCGGGGTATCGGCTAGTCAAAGACGCGCCATTCAAGACAAAATCATTACCAATGTTTTTGCCATTGGAAAACAATCTTACAACGGAACAAGGCTTGATCAGCGCGATTAATTGTGGATTCGACCATTGGTTATATCACCAGGATGCTTACCTGCAATGTCATGACTCGCGAGCACTGTATCAAATACGAGAAAGTCTATTGTTGCTGCTTTACAGCGTCGCGCTGTATTTACCTGTACTGCAATCCGAAGAACTCCTTGCGCTTCACAAACAGCTTCTTAAACTCACACAGCGTTGGCATTGGACCGAGCAGTTGATGATTATTAGACGGCTGCGCTCAAAAAAAGGTGCCTTTTGCAAACGAGTACCTAAAGAATCTGGCATCATGAACTATCTGCTCGGGCGACGAGAAGGGTTGTTGCAAGCACAATTGCCAGATAGTTTAATCTCGCAAAAAGACGCAATTAAGGTGCAATTATCTCTTTCAAGAATTGTGCAAGAAAAACCCTGGCGCGTTCAAAACAGTGGCGCTGACATTCTAGTTAGAAAGCATGCAAACGGTTGGCTTTCTCAAACGTGGCAGTCAGTTGTGCAGTCTTTGCCAAGCAGCAGAGCAATGGATGCAAACCAGTATCTAGGGATTGAAGTACTTTTGCATCAATCTTTGATGCATGGATTTTTGCTCGGCGACTTATTTACTGAAACACGAGGTAGTTTTAGAGCCCCTTGGTTAGATCTGTTAGACGGTATCCATGAATTAAAAGCATTGCATTTGCTTCAAGCTGAACAACAAGAGTTTGAAATAGATGAACCTAATCAATTCAAAGAATGGTTAAATGAAAAGCAGGATATGTTGTTAAAGGTTATGGAAATGTCGCGTGAAGCGGCAATGAGGGCGGACACGTATTGGTAGATGAATTGTTCATTTTTTCTCTACATATACATTGTAAATACATCGAATGAACACATAATCAATAAAACTGATTAGCCAAATCGTTTCTTCTCGTTTTAAATTTTGTCCAGACATCTATATTCTGTAACCATGCGTAAACAAACACGCGTTTATTTAACTTTCACACAAAAGGAAAAACATTCATGTCAATGATTAACAAGACTATCCCTGACTTCTCTGTAGAAGCTTTCCACAATGGCGAGTTCACCACTGTGACAAGTGACGACGTAAAAGGCAAGTGGTCTATATTCTTGTTTTACCCTGCGGATTTCACCTTTGTCTGTCCGACTGAACTTGAAGACATGCAAAAAGCTTACGCTGAATTGCAAGGTCTTGGTGTAGAGGTCTATGCCGTCTCTACTGATTCTCATTTTGTCCACAAAGCATGGCATGATGCGTCTCCGGCGATTGGCACAATCACATATCCAATGCTGTCTGATAATATCTTCACATTATCACGTGGTTTCGACGTATTGATTGAAGAAGATGGTCGTGCGTTACGAGGCACATTCTTGGCAAACCCAGAAGGTGTTATCAAGGTTGCTGAAATCCACGATCTTGGTATCGGTCGCTCGGCTACCGATATGGTTCGCAAAGTTAAGGCGGCGCAATATGTTGCAAATAATGACGGCGAAGTTTGTCCAGCAGCTTGGGAAGAAGGTCAAGAAACATTGACACCAAGTCTTGATCTGGTAGGCAAAATATAAGTCTGATGCAGATTATTTTTGATTCGCTTGCGGCTATTGCCGCAAGCTATTTCTTAAACGACAAACCCATTATCGATATTGATAGTTTTTTGATACCAGTGCTGTTCAGGACGTATACGCATTTTGACACTTCATTAAACGCTATCTTAGCCACGTAGCGTGGCAAGTAGCAATACGTTGGAGTGCGAATACTTCCTGAACACCGCCTGCACATTCGTTGCAGCGAAACACTATTTTTCGAGAACAAACACTAACATTCGCAAAGCATGCATGGCGGCGGCCAGGTTTATCATGCGCAATTTGTGCGCTTAAAAGAACAGCCCTGCGCCAGTATTTTATTTGCGTTTAGTACCTACATCAACCTCAAAAGGGTACACACAGAACAAGGAGATAACGATGTTATCAAACGATATTTTAACCGCCCTGAAAGGCTATATGAAAGACTTGAAAAACGACATTGCGTTTGTCGTGCAAACGGGTGAGCATGCAAAAAGAAATGAGCTTGTTGATATGCTCACTCAAATCGCATCAACTTCACCGCGACTATCTGTTGATGAGCAGGATACTGGCGGTCAATTGCGCTCTCCGGTAAGTTTTCGCTTAAAGCGAAACGGAGAAGATACTGGAATAACATTTTCTGGCGTGCCTGGTGGCCATGAGTTTAATTCGCTGATCTTGGCTATTCTTCAATCCGGCGGCAGTCAATTAAAACTGGATGAGAGTATCCAGAATATGGTGAGAAAAGTGGACAGTAAACTTGATTTTCAAGTCTATGTCAGCCTCAGCTGTCACGCATGCCCAGACGTCGTACAAGCAATGAATCAATTTGCATTACTCAACGACAATATCAACGCTGAGATGATTGATGGCGGTGTCTATCCAGAATTAGTTGAAGCAAATGAGATACAGGGTGTTCCCACTGTTTTTTTGAATGGTGAAGTCTTTGCAAGCGGAAAAGTAGAAATCGCAGGGATACTGGAAAAACTGACTGACGTCGCGCCTGAGATCCTCAGTTCAAACAACGAAAACCGGCTTCCATTACAAGATGTCACTGTGATTGGTGGTGGTCCCGCAGGCGTTGCAGCGGCGGTATATGCGGCGCGAAAAGGTTTGAAAGTGACTGTTGTGGCAGACCGCTTTGGTGGACAAGTCAAAGACACGATGGGAATTGAAAATCTGATTTCAGTACCAAAAACCACGGGTCCAGAGTTGACCGGTGCTTTAATGAAGCATCTCAATGATTATGAGGTCACCTTAAAGGAACATATTCGTGTTGATAAAATCGAAAAAGGCGATATTAAGACGCTCACTTTGAGCAATGGCGAAGTCCTTGAAACACGCACGTTGATAATTGCGACGGGCGCAAACTGGCGAGAGCTGGGTGTTCCTGGAGAACGTGAAAACATAGGTAATGGTGTTGCGTACTGCCCACACTGCGACGGTCCTTTTTATAAAGGTAAGGACGTGGCCGTAATCGGTGGCGGGAACAGTGGTGTTGAGGCTGCTTTAGACTTAGCTGGAATTGTTCAAAATGTCACAGTGTTTGAGTTTTTGCCTGAATTGAAAGCTGACCAGGTACTGGTCGAGCAACTGTACAAACGTGATAACATTAACGTTGTCACCAATGCAGCTACGCAGCAAATTACTGCCACCGACGGTAAAGTGGATGCGATAGAATACGTTGATAGGGCAAGCAACAAAGAGCATAGACTTGAGTTGAATGGCGTGTTCGTTCAAATCGGTCTTGTGCCAAACTCAAAAGTCGTTGAGGGCGTTGTTGATTTGACAAAGTATGGAGAGATAATCATCAATGAAAAAGGACTCACGAGTGAGCCAGGTATTTTCGCTTGCGGTGATGTAACCACCGTGCCTTACAAACAAATTGTTATTGCGATGGGTGAAGGCTCTAAAGCGGCACTTGCTGCCTTTGATTACTTGCTTATGAATCCAATAGAAGAAG
>JBCDMA010000103.1:0-12025 GCA_038744645.1 Pseudomonadota bacterium
AGTTAAAGAATGGCTGGGGTAGCAGGACTCGAACCTACGAATGGCGGGATCAAAACCCGCTGCCTTACCAACTTGGCTATACCCCAATTGTGGTGATGAAAAAATGAAATCCAAAAGTGGCTGGGGTAGCAGGACTCGAACCTACGAATGGCGGGATCAAAACCCGCTGCCTTACCAACTTGGCTATACCCCAACTTTTGGTGCGGAAGGAGAGACTTGAACTCTCACGCCGTGAAGCACTGGAACCTAAATCCAGCGTGTCTACCAATTCCACCACTTCCGCAAATCTGAATATGGTGGCTACGGCGGGACTCGAACCTGCGACCCCATCATTATGAGTGATGTGCTCTAACCAGCTGAGCTACGTAGCCATCGGCAATTCAGGCCGCGTATTATGCTAATATGGACTATCTCAGTCAACCGTTTTTTGACTTAGTTGTTGTATTGCAATAACAAAAGAGTGACAAGCGTACAATTACTGTTCAACATTCATTCTAACGTCTTAATCTAACGTTAAACATTGAATCTAAAATGAATGACATCACCGTCTTTAACAATATATTCCTTGCCTTCTAAACGCCATTTCCCGGCATCCTTTGCGCCTTGTTCGCCGCTGTATTCTACATAGTCATCGAACGAAACGATCTCTGCTCGAATGAATCCTTTTTCAAAGTCCGTATGGATTTTACCTGCTGCTTGAGGTGCAGTTGCACCTTCAGGGTATGTCCATGCTCGCACTTCTTTTGGACCTGCGGTGAAATACGTTTGCAGTGTAAGCAAATCGTACCCCGCGCGGATAACTCTGTTTAATCCTGGTTCTTCTAAACCTAACTCTTGCAAGAATTCAGTTTTTTCTTCTTCATCCAGTTCAGCGATTTCTGATTCAATGGCAGCACAGACGCTGACGACCACTGCATTTTCAGTTGCCGCGATTGCGCTTACCTTGTCCAAATAAGGGTTATCGTCAAACCCGTCTTCGTTCACATTGGCGATGTACATCGTCGGCTTTAAGGTGAGGAAGTTCATATAGGCAATCGCAGCGAGTTCTTCTTTGGACAACTCAAGCGAACGAAGCATGCCACCTTCACTGACATGAGGAAGCACTTTTTCTAGTACTTTTAGCTCAAATTTGGCGTCAGCATCTCCACCTTTAGCGCGTTTGCCAACGCGTATCATGGCTTTTTCAGTGGTTTCTAAATCAGCTAACGCGAGCTCAGTGTTAATCACATCTATGTCTTCTGCCGGATCTACCTTGCCTGCAACGTGAACGATATTGTCATTGTCAAAACACCTGACGACATGTCCTATTGCATCTGTTTCTCGGATATTGGCAAGAAACTTATTGCCAAGTCCTTCGCCTTTAGATGCGCCGGCAACCAGACCCGCGATATCGACGAATTCCATGCTCGTGGGGATGACCTTTTGCGGTTGTACAATATCAGCAAGTTTGTTCAGTCTGGTATCGGGCACCGGCACGACACCTGTATTTGGCTCAATTGTACAAAAAGGGAAATTTGCTGCTTCTATACCGGCTTTAGTTAACGCATTAAACAGCGTTGATTTCCCGACATTAGGCAGGCCTACAATGCCACACTTAAATCCCATGATCGTTCTTCCTGTGAGTTATTCTGCTTTGAAACTGTGAAGTTTTTGTTGGGCCGTTTTAAAATCGCTTGAGATTAAATCTGGTATACAGCTAATTGCGTGATCAATTGCTAGCAGCATTTTATTGTGCTGCTCATTTGGCGCTTTGCTCAATACATGCCCGGTCACTTTACTTTTATCGCCTGGATGCCCAATACCAATGCGAAGCCGGATAAAGTCTTCTTGATTCGCTAAGCTTTTGACAATGTCCCTTATACCATTTTGTGACGAGCTTCCGCCAATTTTCAACTTTGCTACGCCGGGAGGGAAGTCGAGTTCGTCAAAAGCGACAAGCAATTCACTAGGTTGAATTTTATAAAAGCCAGCGATCGCTGCAACTGATTGTCCGCTTCTATTCATATAGGTCGTGGGAATGAGCAGGCGAATATCATTTCCGGCAATCGTCACGCGGCCGCAAAAACCAAAAAACTTAGCGTCGTACTTTAATGTGATGTTAAAGTGCGACGCTAAGTTTTCAAGAAAGATCGCGCCAGCGTTGTGACGCGTATTTTGATACTCAGGGCCGGGATTACCTAGCCCCACAATCAACTTGATGTTTGACAAAGGAGACTACTCCTCAGCGTCAGTCGCTTCCTCGCCAGAATCATCATCGTCACTGCTGCCACCGCCTTTAGCTGCTTTGATAGTAACAACTGCTAGGTCATGCGTTTCGCCTTTACCAAGTTCCACAGACTCAACACCCTCTGGAAGTTTAATATCGGACAAGTGAAGTGTTTGACCTAATCCTACGTCAATCATATCGACTTCGATATATTCAGGCAGGTCTGTTGGCAAACACGTGACTTCGATTTCATTCACGTGATGTTCGATGTGGCCACCTTCCAATTTAACGCCTTTAGCTGATTCTTCATTAATATAATGAATAGGTACGTTCGTGTGCAGTTTTTCACCTGCAATTACGCGCTGAAAATCAAGGTGTGTTACTTTTGGTTTGTATGGGTGACGCTGCATGTCCTTAACTAACGCTTCTACTGCTTTACCGTCAATATTAAGGGTTAGAACATGTGAATAAAACGCTTCAAACTCTTGTGCTTGAATCACTTTATTGTGCTCAAGTGTGAGGGCTAGAGGTTCTTCATTACCACCGTAAAGGATAGCAGGTACTTTACCCGCATGACGTAGGCGGCGGCTCGCACCTTTCCCCGTGTCTTTGCGGACGTTTGCATCCAAATTAAAAATTGCTTCAGACATTATTTGTCTCCGTGTATGTAAATAGGCCAGTTTTGCGACCAAACCAGCGGTTAATGTGTCTTTTCATGATTGTGAAAGACAGGATTCACTGTCAGCTAGCGACAGCGGCGGCGCATTCTATCACTGCTAACGGTGGAACTCAATTGGTAGATTAGTGGTTGTCTTTTATTGGTTGTTTATGATTTGTACTTCAGATACTTCGATGTATTCTCCATACTGATAAAACGTCACAACGTCCTTGATAGGTATCGCCTTTAGCGTAACGAGAAGCCCATCCTTTTTGAAAGCTTTGGGCAGATTTTTAAGCGTATACTTTTTACCGTCCTTAGCAATAAAACCAAAGAAGCCACCTTCTAACTCGACATATGTGATAGTACCAGTAAGTGTTATCAATGTATCCGAATCAATATTACTGTCGCTACTGGCTTGCACTTCATTTGTTGCTTCTTTGGGCGGTGTGATTTCCGGGCAGGCAAAGAGCAGCAGCGCAACAAGCAGCAACGGCACTAGCGACAATGGCTTCTTCATTTTTAATTAATAAAATGATTGTAATATGTTAGTACTCAAACATCGCCGAGATTGATTCTTCATTACTGATTCTTCGAATAGTTTCAGCTAACATTTCCGATAATGTGAGTTCTTTCACTTTGGGTAGCTGTTTTATTGCATCGCTGAACGGAATGCTGTCAGTTACAATAATTTCGTCAATGACTGATTCCTCTAGGTTTTTCGCTGCAGCACCTGAGAATACTGCATGCGTGGCGTAGGCGAATACCTTTCTGGCGCCGTGTTGCTTGAGCGCATCTGCTGCTTTTGCAAGCGTTCCACCAGTGTCAATGAGGTCATCAACAATGATGCAATCACGTCCTTCAACATCACCAATAATATTCATTACCTGAGCAACATTTGCTTTTGGGCGTCGCTTATCAATGATGGCAAGGTCGGTATCATTGAGTAACTTAGCCGTCGCTCTTGCTCTAACCACGCCGCCAATATCAGGTGATACGACGACGGGGTCGACGAAATCTCGTTTGAACATATCGTCGAGCAGGATGGGGGTGCCAAATGCATTATCTACAGGTACGTCAAAGAAACCTTGGATTTGTTCCGCGTGCAGGTCAATTGTCAATACGCGATCAACGCCAACACTTGATAAGAAGTCTGCGACTACTCTCGCGGTAATAGGTACGCGTGCACTTCTAACGCGTCTGTCTTGTCTGGCATAACCAAAATAAGGAATAACGGCTGTAATTCTGCCAGCCGATGCACGACGAAATGCATCGATCATGACGATCAGTTCCATTAAGTTATCGTTGGTTGGCGCGCAAGTCGACTGAATAATGAAAACGTCAGCACCGCGCACGTTGTCGTGGATTTCGACTGAGATTTCTCCGTCACTGAATCGTCCAACGGATGCGTTCCCTAATTTGGTGTATAGTCTGTCTGCGACTTTTTGGGCTAGTTCAGGAACGGCATTTCCTGCGAATAACTTCATGTCTGGCACTAATCTTTCCTCAGCACTGATGGATGTTTCTACCTGATAATAACAAGGCGATTTCCGATGTTTTTGACCTATAATTCTGCCTAAAACGACTATAATTCGGCGTGCAGCGCTGACTCGTGCGTGCCTCGACAAATAAAACCGGCGTACTTTTCAGGCAATAGATCTAATACTATTTTTGCTTTTTCTTGCGTATCGAAGACAGCAAAAACGCAGGCTCCAGTCCCGGTCATCCTGGCTGGTGCGTAGTTTAACAACCACTGTATTAAATTTGCAACCTCGGGATAGCGATTGCAAACAAAAGTTTGGCAGTCGTTTATCGTATCGTTGAAACGGAATTCATCAAATGTGATGAGAGGCGTATCGCGCGGCAGATCATCGGCTGAGAATACCTCTGCTGTGCTGACATGAAGGTTAGGATTGGCGATTAAATACCACTTTTGCGGCAATCGCGCTGGCGTGATGACTTCACCAATACCGTTAGCAAAGCCGCTTTTACCCAGTATAAACACCGGTACATCAGCGCCTAGCGATTTGCCCAGCGTCATTAATTGCTCGGTTGAAAGATGGGTGTGCCACAGTTTGTTTAACGCAACCAGGGTTGAAGCTGCATTCGATGAGCCACCACCCAATCCACCGCCCATGGGTAGCTGTTTTTTGATGGTAAAAATAGCGCCCTTTGACGAGTCAGTATAGGCTTTAAGTGCGGTTGCCGCCTGAATAATAAGGTTGTCGCAATCTTTTACTCCGTCAATTGGGGAAGACATCGCTAATAGATTGTCATCGGTAATTTTTATACCAAGCTCATCGCTATAATCCAATAACTGGAAATACGTTTGAAGTTGATGATACCCACTTTCTAGTCTGCCGTTGATATGCAGGAATAGGTTGATTTTTCCAGGGCAGGGAAACCAATGCACGGACATATTACAATGCTCGCCAATCATCAATTCGAATGATGAGCTTCGTCGATTCACTTTGTAATGTCAGTCGGCTGGGCAAAGCAACGGCTTCTTTACCAGCAAAATCGAATGAACCATACTTTTCGTATTGTATGCGCCACTTACTGCAAGACTGACATCGCGGCTCAAGGGATTTGAGTAATCCATTGTCGTAATATGTTGTTTTGTCATCTGCTGAGGCTTGGCCCGTTATCCATATGGGTAATAGGGAAGCTGGAATGTACCAACCGGTAGCGCGCAGAAGCAACAATTCAGGAGATGTATCTTCGTAGAATTCGTCATCCACTTCGAGTGTGGCGACAGTACCATCGTATTTAAGGGTAGCGATATTACTTCCAACCAGCGTGTTAAGCACCATGTCAAATTCAGTATCGCGTTGCTGCCATGCAAGGTACGCACTTTTCCGTTCATCTGTAGTGATAATGGCAAGCCTGCCTTTGATCTTCCAATGCTGATTGATATCGTTGACTCGATTGATATCTGAGGTGGCTGAGATATCCGGCTTAACGGCACACGCACTGATGAGTAAAATGAAGAATGTAAGGATAAGGAACTGTGCGTTTTTAATTGACATCTATTGATAATGGCCTGTACATCTTAATTGCATTGTTGCGCGCAGCATCCTTTTAATATGCAGTTGATTTTACTACAATGCGTGCCCTTTATGATAGTTTAAAAAATTTAACAATGCCGTTCGTCACAATTGGGATCAATCACAACACAGCACCGGTGTCTTTGCGAGAAAAAGTCGCTTTTACGCCTGACAAGCTGATGCAGGCATTGAATCATTTTGCTAAAAATGACCAAGACGACGAAGTTGTTATTTTATCCACTTGTAATCGCACAGAAATTTATCTTTCAAGCGAGACAATACAGAGTAAAAAAGTCGTAGATTGGTTATCTGTTTTCCATGAATTAGGTAACGCCAATGAACTCAGCAATTATCTATACGAGCACCAGCATGATGGCAGTGTAATTCACCTTATGCGGGTCGCATCTGGACTCGATTCATTAGTGTTAGGTGAGCCGCAAATTCTGGGGCAAGTCAAGCAGGCATTCAGTGAGGCCAAGCGCGCAGGCACGGTGGGCCCAATGTTCGAAAGGCTCTTTCAATCAACGTTTGCGGTGGCGAAACAAGTGCGAACGGACACTGATATTGGTGCGAGCGCTGTTTCGGTGGCATTTGCAGCCGTGCAATTGAGTAAACAGATTTTTGGCAAACTATCGAAGTGTCATTGTTTGTTGGTGGGCGCAGGCGAGACTATCGAGCTTGTAGGACAGCATCTGTCTGAGAGTAACATTGCTTCAATTACGGTTGCTAATAGAACATTAGAAAATGCTGAGCGAGTGGCGACAAAATATGGTGGTGAAGCGATTTCAATCACTCAGGTACCATCACATTTGAGTGATTCAGACATTGTCATTAGTTCCACAGCGAGTGCACTGCCTATCATAGGTGCTGGCATGGTAAATACGGCACTTAAGCGTCGAAAGCAAAAACCCATGTTGTTAATTGATCTTGCAGTGCCTCGAGATATTGAGACTGAAGTAGATGAATTGGATGAGGCTTATTTATATAGCGTCGATGATCTTCAGGATATTGTCGCCTCAAATATAGCCAATAGAGAGCAAGCCGCTGATCAAGCCAACGGTATCATTGCCGCTAAGAGTGAAGAGTTTATTCAACGGTTACAGCAAGAACAGCACGTTGATTTAATCAAGACCTACCGTACGGAAGCGCAAGCGAACGCCGATGAATTATTGAAAAAAACGCTATTGAGCCTGCAGCAAGGTGGTGAACCCGAAGCATTGCTCAATGAGTTCAATAACAAATTGACCAAACAACTAATGCACGGACCAACGAAAGCACTACAAGAGGCTATCCGAAGGGGCGACCAAGAAATCATGTCTGTGCTAAAATCCACGTTGTTATCCAATAAATAGCGGAACATAAATCGCAGTGATTAAACTGCAGATGTAATAAATTACGCTGGTAACACAGCGAAACCTATATAAAAACACGGCAGAATAAACAAAAAATATGAAAGACTCCGTAATGCGTAAATTAGAATCGTTAGTTGAACGATTTGATGAAGTTCAAGCATTGCTTGGTGATCCTGACGTCATTGGTAACCAAGACAAGTTCAGAGCATTATCTAAGGAATTTGCTCAACTTGAAGAAGTTGTCAAAAAGTTCAATGCGTTTTTGCAGGCACAAGACGACTTGGCATCGGCGAATGAAATGTTGCATGACGATGATCCAGAAATGAAAGAAATGGCGCAAGAAGAAATCAAAGCTGCTAAATCCAGTCTAGAGTCACTTCAACATAAGCTGCAAATCCTGCTTTTGCCTAAAGATCCCAATGATGACAACAGTTGCTTTTTAGAAATAAGAGCAGGTGCGGGCGGTGATGAAGCCGCTATCTTTGCAGGCGACCTTTTTCGTATGTATCATCGCTTCGCCGAAAGCAAAGGGTGGCGATTAGAAGTCATGAGCGGCAATGATGGTGAACATGGTGGATATAAAGAAATCATTGCGAACGTTTCGGGTGACGGTGCATATGGCGTTTTGAAATTTGAGTCAGGAGGACATAGGGTCCAGCGTGTCCCTGAGACGGAATCGCAAGGGCGTATTCATACCTCAGCATGCACTGTCGCCGTGCTGCCTGAAATTCCAGAATCCGAAGCAATTGAAATCAACACGGCTGATTTGCGCGTTGATACATTTCGTGCTTCGGGCGCAGGAGGTCAGCATGTCAATAAGACTGATTCCGCGATTCGCTTGACTCATATCCCATCAGGTCTTGTTGTCGAATGTCAGGACGAACGAAGTCAACATAAAAATAGAGCAAAGGCGATGTCAGTGCTCCAGGCAAGGCTCAACCAAATGGAGCAAGACAAGCGCGATCAAGAAGAAGCAAGCACGAGAAAAAGCTTGGTCGGCAGCGGCGATCGTTCTGAGCGGATCAGAACGTACAATTTTCCTCAAGGCAGAGTAACCGATCACCGGATAAATTTAACATTATATAAACTTGATGATGTGATGGAAGGGGACTTGGGATCACTGTCAGATCCTATTCGGCAAGAGCATCAGGCCGACATGCTGGCGTCTCTCGCGGGTGAATAACGCCAAAACTCAATACGTGGAGCCTTCATCAAATAGTATCGGCCATGCCATCGAAACCGCGACAAAGGTGTTCAATGACGCCAAAATAGACAATCCGGCGTTCGAGGCAAAACTATTAATGCAGCATTGCATTGATGAAAGCCTCGCTTTTCTAATAAGCCATAGCGCAGACGCTTTGTCATCTGCACAGCACGAGCAGTTTTTTCAATGGGTCAATCGTCGTTATAACGGCGAACCTATCGCTTACATTGTTGGCGAAACGGGGTTTTGGGATCTCAATCTGTATTGTAATAGCAGTACGCTGATTCCACGCAGTGACACGGAAATTCTGGTTGAATGGGCGCTGTCATTGCCCTTGCCCAACGATGCCAGTGTATTGGATTTGGGTACTGGTACAGGTGCGATTGCATTGTCACTAGCAAGTCAACATCCAGGCTGGATGGTGACGGGCGTTGATGTGGTAATGGATGCTGTTGTACTTGCTAAGCGCAATGCCGAGAGAAACCAATTGGACGCTACTTTCTTACAAAGCGATTGGTTTGCATCACTGCAGCACCAAAAATTTGATCTCATTGTGAGTAATCCTCCCTATGTAGAAGAAAATAGTCCCTATTTGCATAAGGGCGATCTTAGATACGAACCACAAACAGCATTGGTATCTGGTCAATGTGGTTTGGCCGATATTAGGACTATCATTGACAATGCAAAAGACTATTTAACCAATAACGGTTGGCTATTGATTGAGCACGGTCACAAACAGGCATTGATGGTCCAATCCGAGTTGAAGCAAAAACAGTATATTCAAATAGAGACCAGAAAAGATTTGAACTCGTTGGATCGCGTGACTGGCGGTTGTAATAGCTTTTTCCGACGTTAACTCTTTTCCTATAATCAATAATAAAAACACCAAGGGAACATCTATGTATATGGCATTAAAGCACCTTCATTTAACGGCTGTTTCATTTTCATTCGTTGTTTTTCTGATCGCCTTTGCCGCTGCAATCCTACAATCACCATTGGCCGAAAAGAAGTGGCTAAAAATATTGCCTCACGTGCTATACACCGTTATTTTGATTACTGCGATTTCCCTTTGGTTAAGCGTAAATGCTTATGCGTTTGATTGGCTGGCTTCCAAGCTATTGGGTTTTATCTTGTACGTGCTCTCCATCAGTTATGCAATAAAATGGGCGAAAAACAACAGAATGCGCTACATCGGTCTGGCAAGCGCTTTTGCCTGGTTGTTATTAACAGCGAGCATTGCATTTTCAAAAAACGCATTATTCTAAAACGACTACGATTTGTGGCGATGAGTAAATCATTTGCCTTGATTAATTTACTAAGGAATAGACAATCCCGTGGACACAATAACCTCAGTCAATGTGCAATCAATATCAGTTGCAAATCAAACACCTTTCGTCCTCTTTGGGGGAATGAATGTTTTAGAGTCGCGTGACCTAGCAATGACAATAGCAGAAACCTTCAAAAAGGTTACCGAATCGTTGAGTATTCCTTATGTGTTTAAAGCGTCGTTTGATAAGGCAAATCGCTCGAGTATGCACTCCTACCGAGGCCCTGGTATGGAAGAGGGGTTGCGGATATTCGAAGAAATTAAAACCACGTTTGACGTTCCGTGTATTACGGATGTGCATGAACCTTATCAAGCACAACCCGTAGCCGAGGTGGTGAATGTTATTCAATTACCCGCGTTTCTTGCCAGACAGACCGACCTTGTGGTCGCAATGGCAAAGACGAATGCGGTTATTAATATCAAAAAGCCTCAGTTTTTGGCTGCGCATGAAATGCGACACATCATCAACAAGTTTGCCGAAGCTGGGAATGAAAACATTATGTTGTGTGAACGCGGCAGTTGTTTTGGCTACAACAACTTGATTGTAGACATGCTGGGCATGGATGAAATGAAGGCGTTTGCTCCCGTTATCTTTGATGCCACGCATGCGTTACAAAAACCTGGCGGCAGAAGTGATTCAGCCGATGGCCGCCGGCACCAAGCGGCAGAGCTTGCGCGCAGTGGCATGGCGTTGGGTATTGCAGGCCTGTTTATTGAATCACATCCTGATCCGGACGCTGCAAAGTGTGATGGGCCATGCGCACTTCCGCTTCATCAGCTCGATCCTTATCTCAAGCAAATGAAAGCAATAGACGATTTAGTAAAATCCTTTGATCCGCTCGAGATAAAATAAGACGTACTATCTGTGATCTTCTAGCTCATCCACTAGACGTTGCGCGTCGCCAATATATTTTGCGGGCGTTAATGCTTTTAAATCGGACTTTGCTTGTTCTGGAATATCAAGGGTGTCAATAAAATCGGCTATGATTTGTGCATCAACCTGTTTGCCGCGCGTGAGCTCCTTCAGTTTCTCATAAGGTTTTTCAACGCCGTATCTTCGCATCACGGTTTGAATAGGCTCAGCCAGTAACGCCCAATTTTCGTTGAGTTCATCGAGAAGGCTTTGCTTATTGACTTCCAATTTATTCATACCTTTAAGGGTGGATTGATAAGCCACAAGCGCGTACCCCAGACCAACACCTAGGTTTCGCAATACGGTCGAATCTGTCAGGTCGCGCTGCCATCGACTGATAGGAAGCTTACTGCTCAAGTGCTGCAGTATCGCATTTGAAATCCCTAAGTTGCCCTCGGAGTTTTCGAAATCAATGGGATTGACTTTGTGGGGCATGGTAGAAGAACCGATTTCGCCTGCCACTGTTTTTTGTTTGAAATGTCCAAGTGCGATGTAACCCCAGATGTCTCGGTCAAAGTCAATTAAGATGGTGTTAAATCGCGCAATAGCATCAAACAGCTCTGCAATGTAGTCGTGCGGCTCTATTTGAGTTGTATAAGGGTTAGGCGTAACGCCTAAGGAATTGACAAAAGACTGAGAAAACGCATGCCAGTCGATATCAGGATATGCGCTTAGGTGTGCGTTGTAATTACCAACAGCGCCATTTATCTTACCCAAGTATTCAATGTTTTCGATTTGCGTTAACTGCCGCTTAAGACGAACCACAACATTCGCCAGTTCTTTCCCCATTGTACTGGGTGAGGCCGGTTGCCCGTGCGTGCGGGACATCATAGGTAAGTCCCTGTGGCTTGCCGCCATCTCTGCCAGTTTCGAAACTACGTCAGAACACACAGGCAACAGAGTGTTTTCAACGCCATGCTTTAACATAAGTGCGTGCGATAGATTATTGATGTCCTCGGACGTGCATGCGAAATGAATAAACTCAGATACTTGCGCTAAACCAGGTATTGTGTCGGCTTTTTCCTTTAAGAAGTATTCAACCGCCTTCACATCGTGATTGGTTGTTCTTTCAATATCTTTTATACGTTGCGCTGATGCTTCATCAAAATTGGCAATCAGTTCTTCAAACGCTGCATTGGCTTGTTCGCTAAAGGGTGGGACTTCCTCAATTTCGGCTTGAAGTGATAGCGCTTGTAGCCATCGGATTTCAACGATGACTCGGTTCTTGATAAGGCCGAACTCGCTAAAGTGTTGTCTGAGTTCCACGGTTTTATTGGCGTAACGGCCATCGATTGGCGATAGCGCAGTTAAACTACTA
>JBCDMA010000104.1:0-11932 GCA_038744645.1 Pseudomonadota bacterium
GCTTAACGTGTGGCTGTGATTAGAGCCGTCTGATTTCCCCTATGTCTTCCGCATAGACGCCAGAACCTCGACTTCGGCTCTTGGTAGTCCGCATGCTTGCATGATCTCATCGACACTCTCACCGGCATCAACCATTTGAGCTGCTTTTGTGTACATTTTTATCGCTGGATCACTTGCTGATAGCCTTTCAACGTGATGTGAAAGCTGTTGGAGATTCAATTTTAATTCTTCTATAGAAACACTTTGAGAGGACACCGTTTGGTTAAGTTCATCAACCGTGGCTTCAACTTGAGAGACCACAGAAGCGCGCGCTTTCAATTCGTTATGCAGTTCATTGACGACACCAATCGTTCGCATAACTTGTCCTCGTGTCTTTGCCACAAGCAAGATGGCGACGACGCTTATTACTAGACACAGTAAGATAATTCCTATCAGGATTATTATTTCTATTTTTTCCATAGCACATTATCTATTAAAAGAACTTTGCGCTAAGTATATAAGAGATAACGTTAATTTAGGAGCGGATTACAAATACGGTGTAGAAGCAGCAGCACAACACCACGTAAAATGAAAAAAGTGCTTTAAAAAAGAGATGACAAATACATTTTGAATTTAAAGGTTGAAGACACAAAAAAACGACCTCAATCGGTCGCTTTTCTTAAACTGGTAAAGGCTTACATAGCCATCACTTCGTCCCATTCTCCGTCGGTGAGCAACTTGTTCAAATCGACCAATATAAGCAGCTCATCATCGCGATTAGACACACCTTGAATAAACTTGGTGCTTTCTTCGGTACCGACATTTGGTGTGCTATCAATTTCAGATGAACGAAGGTATACCACCTCAGCAACACTGTCGACAAGAATGCCTACGACATTTTCATCCGACTCAATTATCACTATCCTGGAGTTGTCCGTGATGTCTGCCCCTGGCAAGCCAAATCGGCTACGAGTATCAATAACAGTAACGACATTTCCGCGTAAGTTGATGATGCCAAGCACGTAATCCGGCGCACCCGGTACAGGCGCGATTTCTGTGTAGCGCAGAACTTCCTGCACCTGCATAACGTTGATCCCATACGTTTCGTTATCCAGTCGATAAGTGACCCACTGCAATACTTCATCCTTTGGATCTGCCGTGGCTGCTATGGTTCTTTCTTCTGACATAAAAGGCTCCGTTATGAAACTTGCGTTTTGCGCGTTATGTTTTCTGTGTACTCTCTAAAAGACCATATCGGCAACATCGGCAACTTCTGTAGGATAAACTTTGCTTAATTTGGCGATCTTTCGATGACGTTGAGTAAACCTTTTACATCGATCAACACGCACATAAGAGACGTTACAGTGCCGGCATTCCATAGGTGGGTTGTTTTGCTCTCACGCCACTTCACATCCGCTTTTTCTATGCGAGTAGTGTCGCTTACCGCCTCACAAGCGACGACAAATGACGTCTTCTCAAGTTGCACGGCATATTCATAGTTTGGTGATAGCGCAGCATTATTTGCAGCTCGGCGTGGCATGATCACTTTTGCTAAGTCAATGCAGGTATATTTTTCGTTGTTTTTAACCAATACACCCATGTCGTATTTTGACTTAGATGGCACCTTCGATAGACGTTCAACTCTGTGTATACCACCAAGTTCGACTAAAGGCATAGCGATTTTCATACCGCCAAATTCAAGTATCAATGCAAAGAATTCGTTCTCAAATCTCGCGCTGACGTCCTTATCTGGCACTTCGTATAACACCCTGGTTTCTGACGTCGTTTCCAGTTCAGTTGTGAATAGGTCATTTGGTCGATCGTTTAAGTGCTCAGGCTGCTGACCTAGCGCTTGATCAAAATGCATCTGCTCTGCTTGTTTAAGCAGCGCTTGGGCTTTTGTCTTAGCATCTAACTCTTGTTCGGAAGTCAACGCGGTTATGTATTGCTTTAGCGGATCGCTTTTAGTGATATCAGACACTCGCTACCACCGCTTTTGAACGTTGTTTTGCTGTTCGCGTTTGCATGTAGATGAGGTCGTTACACAGCTTTTCATAAGCAAAGCTGCCGCGTGCTACCGGTGCGTATTGCTCGATCGGTAAACCTTTCTCACTTGCATGCCTAAACTTGGTATCAAGTGGAATATAGCCACGCCAAAGTAACTGCGGGTAGTTTTGTTTGAGTTGCCTATAGGCTTCTTGGCAGGCTTTTAACCGCTTATCAAACATTGTTGCTACCACTTTAATTTTATAGTTCTCTCGCATTGATGGGGATAACAACTCAATCGAGTGCAGCATGCTTGAAAGCCCTTTTATGGACAGAAATTCTGTTTGCGTTGGAATTATGACGAGCTCTGCCGCAACAAGCGCATTAACCATCAGCACGCCAAGCACTGGAGGACAATCAATGATCGTTAGGTCATATTTTGACGATACAGTTGCCAGGAATTTTTTAACCACAAGTCCTTTACCCGATTCCTGCGCAAACTGACGGTCTAATGTGGTCAGTAGACTGGTGGCAGGCACTACATCCAGGTTATCGAGCGATGAGGGCTTGATGCACTTCGCGCCTTCGGCCATCACATTGTTCGACATAAATAAGTCATAGAGGGTGTTATCGTCCGTATCAATTTTCAAGTAACTTGAAAGTGAACCGTGCGGATCTGCATCAATCACAAGGACTTTGTATCCTTGCTGCGTGAGACTGCCAGCCAATGAGATTGCGGTTGTCGTTTTGCCCACGCCACCTTTTTGATTTACAACTGTCCATACTTTCATAAAAGAATCTTGCCACTGAAATTAAACACGGTGTTTGTGACTGGATTATGCGTAAAGTATGCCACTTGTATGCAGGACAGGCTTAAAATCTCGATTGCTAAAAACGTCATTCATAGACACTGCATTTATCCCAAACACATGAAAGTATTTGGCACGCAACAGAAATAGACAATGGGGATAGCTGTGCTAACCACAGCTATGCCTTAAGCGCAGCGAATTAATGGATCAAGCGCAGCGAATTACTTGACCACGGGCAGCGCATGACTAGATCAAGCGTAGCGTTTGAGCAAGCTCGGAATATCTAGAATAAGCGCAATACCACCATCAGATGTTATCGTCGCGCCCGCCATACCTGGTGTGCCCTGCAATATTTCATCTAGTGGTTTGATAACGACTTCTTCTTGGCCAATGAGCGCATCAACGACAAATCCCATTTGCTTAGTGCCTATCTGCACGACCACGACATGTCCTTTTGAACGGTCTTCTGCAGGACGCATGGGATTAAGCCAATCGTTTAAGTAGAACAGCGGGATCGCTTTACTTCTGACAACCATCGTCAATTGACCATCGACGGTATTTGTTTTACCCAAATCCATATTGATGATTTCATTCACCGATCCGAGCGGCAATGCAAACGCTTGTTTGCCGATAAGGATCATGAGTGTTGGCAGAATCGCGAGCGTTAACGGCACTTTGATTTCTAAAGTTGTACCTTTTCCTAACGCGGAATTGATACTGACGGTACCGTTTAACTGTGCAATTTTGGTCTTCACAACGTCCATGCCGACACCTCTACCCGAGATATCACTGATTTCTGTTTTTGTGGAGAAGCCAGGTGCAAAGATCAGATTAAACGCTTCAACATCTGACATCCTAGACGCAGCATCTGCATCCAAAACGCCGCGACTGATCGCAATTTCTTTAAGCTTTTCGGGATCCATGCCTTTACCATCGTCTTTAATGGTAAGCAATATGTGATCGCCTTCTTGTGATGCCGATAGTTTTACCGTACCGCACCGAGGTTTGCCGGCAGCTTCTCGTTCATCTGGCATTTCTACGCCGTGATCCACAGAGTTACGCACTAAGTGAACAAGCGGGTCCGCTAGCGCTTCAACCAGGTTTTTATCCAAGTCTGTCTCTTCACCTTCCAATACCAAAGAAATTTCTTTTTTCAGGCTTCGCGCCAAGTCTCGTACAACACGCGGGAATCGGCCAAAGACCTTTTTGATTGGCTGCATGCGCGTTTTCATGACCGCACCTTGCAAATCGCCAGTGACAACGTCTAAGTTGGCTATAGCTTTAGACATGTCTTCGTCTGCTACATTAATCCCCAAACTTATGAGTCTGTTTCTTACCAATACCAGTTCGCCAACCATATTCATGATTTGATCGAGGCGTTTGGTATCAACTCGAACAGTGGTTTCACCTTGTGCAGCGGCGGGCTTGTTGTCAGGTTTTTTCGCAGCGGCAGGTGCTTTAGGCGCAGCCGCGGCTTTTTTCGGCTCGGCAGCTGCGGGTTTAGCAGCTGCGGCTGGCGTAGGTGCCGCCTTTTTCGGTTCGTCTGCCTTAGGCGCTGCTGCTTGTTTACTTTTGGCTGTGTCTTTGTCACTCGCAGGTGCGGCAGAAACTGCGCTAGCTGCTTTTGCATCAGCAGCCTGAGCTGGACCTTGACCTTGTCCGTGTAATTCGTCTAAAAGTGCTTCGAACTCGTCTTCGGTTATATCGTCATCGCCTGCGGGTTTTGCTGTATCGTTGGCCTTTTCTCCGGCGCCTTTTGCGTTCTCGCTAAAACTGCCTTTGCCATGTAAATCATCTAACAGCGCTTCAAATTCATCGTCAGTAATATCTTCATCGCTACCTGCGTTCTCAGCAGGCTTATCCGTTGATTGGCTAGCATTGCTTTGGGCTTTTTCGGCACCTGGCGCAGCATCACCATGAAGCTCATCTAATAGCGCTTCGAATTCATCTTCTGTGATTTCGTCAATTGATTCTCCTTCAGCCGTTTCGTTGACGGGTGCGTCCGCTGTTTCAGCTGGCGCATCTGTCATTGAGTCGACCACTTTCTCTATCGACTGTTCGACACTAGCTTCATCTACCGTGGGTTCTGATGGCGCTTCCGCTGACTCTTCAGACGCAAAGATTTGTTCGCCTTCTTGTTCAGGTTCCGACAGTTTATGCAGGATATCTATTAAGTCGCTTGATGCAGGCTCTAGTGGTTCTCTTGCTTTTACTAGTTCGAACATACCGACTACGACATCGGTAGCTTGCAAGATGACATCCATTAATTCTGGTGTAAGTGTTCGTTGTCCATTACGCATAACGTCAAATACGTTTTCCGCACCATGACAAACATCAACAAGCTCGGTAAGTGATAGGAATCCGGCACCACCTTTAACAGTGTGGTAGCCTCTAAAAATGGCATTAAGTAAGTCTGCGTCGTCGGGGTTGTTTTCTAGATCAACGAGCTGTTCTTGTAATTGCTCAAGTATTTCACCTGCTTCTACTAGGAAGTCTTGTAATATATCTTCATCAACCTCAAACGACATTGATTCCCCCTAAAAACCTAAACTGGACAGTAAATCGTCCACATCATCTTGACTTTGGACTACGTCATCTCGACCTTCAGCATTCATGATCGGGCCTTCTGCTTCAACCTTATCGTCTTTTTTCTCTAAAGGTTGAGGCTTTTCCTCTATCTCCGGTAAGTCATGCTCACTAAAGGTGGCAAGCATATCGACAAGTCCGGTCTCGACTTCAGCGACCAATTCAATTACGCGACGTATCACCTGCCCCGTCAAATCTTGATAACCCTGTGCCATCAATACTTCTGTTAACATTGAATTCAAGGTCGCAGAGTCTTTTTGCGCATCCAACAGTAGTTTATCCATTTCGTGACACAGCGTCTTAAATTCACCAAGTTCCAGTTGACGATGCATCAGTTTTTTCCAATTTGGGATCAATTGCCCAAATCGTTCATTGAGCTGCTCAGCAATTGGCATGCTTCGCTCAACGGCGTCCATTGTCGAATTAGCGGCTTTTTCAGTCTCGCTAATTACATACTCTAATCTGGATTGTGCATCTGGAATGGATTCTTGTGTAAGTTGCGCGAGCTTTTTATCTAGCTGAAAATTCACTAAGGAATTATGAAGTTGTCGCGTGAGTTTACCGACTTCTGAAAACAACTCGTCAGATTCTGATTCTCTCAGCTTAAAACTGTGAACGATATCATTTGCTGCTTCAATTTCTCCATTCTCCAGAAGTGAAAGCAGCTCTTTCGCTTCGTCGATAGAGACTAATTGTTCATGTGTTGTCATGCCCTAACCCCTTTAACTGGCCAACCTATTGTTATCCTAACCGTTCAAATATTTTGTCCAGTTTCTCTTTCAAGGTTGCCGCGGTAAAAGGTTTAACAACATAACCATTAACGCCAGCTTGTGCTGCAGCGACAATTTGTTCTTTTTTAGCTTCAGCCGTAACCATCAATACAGGCAGATGTTTCAAGCTGTCACTCGATCTTATTTCGCGAAGCAGGTCGATGCCCTGCATTCCTGGCATATTCCAGTCAGTAACGACGAAGTCAAATTCGCCTTGTTGGAGCATTGGCAATGCAGTACTGCCATCGTCAGCCTCTTGGATATTGGTGAATCCAAGGTCTTTTAATAGGTTCTTGATTATTCTTCTCATCGTTGAAAAATCATCAACGACCAGAATTTTCATATTTTTATCCAAAACTACCTCCAGTGTGGAACGATGCTCAGATCGATATTTATTCGGGGTTACGCCAAGACTGCATTTTTGCCTTAAGTTTCATCATCGCTTGACTGTGTATTTGACTGACACGCGATTCACTCACTTCAAGGACTTCACCAATCTCACGGAGATTTAACTCTTCGTCATAGTAAAGCGACAATACTATCGCTTCCCTCTCTGGTAATGTTGTTATCGCCCGCGCGAGCGCTTTCTGAAATGATCCTTGCATCATTTCTTCAAAAGGATGATTGTTCCCTTTGTTTTCTTCGTTCGTAATGACATCTTCAGATACACCTAAGTCCTCGATACCAATCAGTTTTCCGGCGTTAACCTCGTTGAGCATCTGATGATATTCTTTGAGCGAAACATTTAATCTTTCGGCTACTTCTGTGTCGCGCGCATCTCTGCCAGTCTCGCGCTCTACGGTGTGAATGGCCTCGGTGATTGCACGTGAATTTTTGTGCACTGAACGCGGTGTCCAGTCGCCCTTGCGGATCTCATCAAGCATGGCACCCCTGATCCGAATTCCGGCGAATGTCTCAAAACTGGCACCTTTACTTCCGTCGAAGTTTTTGGCCGCTTCGAGCAACCCAATCATTCCACTTTGAATCAGGTCGTCCACGATTACGCTGGCAGGCAGTCTTAACATAAGATGATGAGCAATTCGCTTAACCAGTGGCGCGTGTCGCTCTACAAGTTGGTTCTTGTCGATTTGTTGTTGATAAAGGGACAATTTAGTACTCACTCTTTTATTACCTACTCATGTATCGTCACTAAGTTTTCCAAGAAAAACTCCAAGTGACCCCCTGCTTGTGTAGGCACCGGCCAAGAAATTACTTTGTCGGCAAGATCGCTGATGGCTTTAGCCGCAGGTGAACTTGGAAACGCGTCAACAACTGCCGTTTGCTTTCTTATTGCCTTGCGCACATTCTCGTCAAACGGCACTATGGCGACGAGTTCAAGTGAAATATCGAGAAAACGTCCTGTGACTTTTGACAGTTTGCTGAACAATTCTTTACCCTCACGATCGCTTCTCACCATATTTGCAACGACTTTGAATCTGAATACGCCATGTTCGCGGTTGAGAATTTTAATCAACGCATAAGCATCGGTCAGCGAAGTGGGTTCGTCACAGACGACGATAATGACGTCTTGAGATGCTCTCGAAAAGCTCACAACCATATCCGAGATACCCGCAGCAGTATCCACAAGCAGCATATCCACTGGGGTTTGCAATTCGCCAAATGCCCTTATCAAACCCGCGTGTTCGCGTGCACTCAGCTGTGACATTGTCTTGGTGCCAGAGGTGGCTGGCGCAATTTTTACGCCGTGTGGACCTGTTACTAAAACGTCATCCAGCGTACATTCGCCAGATAGGACATGAGATAAGTTTCTTTCGACTCTCAACCCGAGCATGACATCGATATTGGCCAGACCCAGGTCAGCATCCAATATCAAGACTTTCTGTCCGCGTTTCGCCGAGGAAATAGCAAGATTAAGACTGAGGTTTGTTTTTCCGACACCGCCTTTGCCGCCGGATACGGCAATGACTTTTGTCTTCTTTGCGCGGTGCATGTTTCTAAGACTTACTGCCTGATCTTCAATCATAAGGTACCAACCGTTGATTTTTCATTTGACGTCTTAAGACCTGTTCCGTACTTTTTGTATAATTTCGCCGCTACCAGGGCTAAATTACTTGCGTTGGCCAACTTGATGTCTTCCGGTACGCGTTGGCCATCGGTGACATAGCTCAATGGCAAATCATTCTCTATCGCTGTGCTCAAGGCTTCACCAAGGCTGTAGCACTCGTCCAATTTGGTAAATATGCATCCCTTCAAATCGGCGCTTGCATAGGTTTTTGTGGTTTCATTCAAAACGTTATATTGAGAGCCTGCAGGTAGCGTGAGATAGAGGTTGATTTTTTCTGAGCCCACGCCGTCAAATTGCGCCAACTGCTCGATTAAACGCGCATCGCGTTGACTGAACCCTGCGGTGTCAATCAATACCAGCGACATGTTTCGAAGTTGGTACAAAAGCTGGCTAAGCTCATGTGGTGATTGTGCTTTCCCAACGGTACAACCAATGATTTTGGCGTAGGTCGCAAGCTGCTCATAGGCCGCGATTCTGTATGAGTCAATGGTAAGAATGGCAACTCGGTCGGGACCGTGCTTCTGCGCATATTTTGCAGCCAGCTTTGCCAACGTAGTCGTCTTGCCAGAACCTGTTGGTCCAACAAGCGCAATGGTCCCTCCGGCCGCGAGTATTTCATTGTTGCCCGTACCGATGCGATTGGATAACAGGTTGAGTAAGTAATTCCAGCCTTCTACTTCGCCAATCTGATGCGGTAAGAAATCAATGAGCTGTTCTGACACTTTTCTCGACAACCCCATGCCAATAAGCTGCTCTTGAAGAAAGTGTTGGACGGGATTGTTTCTTCTTTTGCGCTCTTCAGATAATTCGGTTATCTGGTGTTTCAGCACATTTTTTATGGATTCGAGCTCACTTTTGATACCGTCTAGTTGTTCTGGTTCAAGCACACTTGGCGGCGGAGTGATGTTTAATTCATTATCGATAAGTGGGCTTGAAGATTCTTGCGAAAATGCAGGAGACCGGATAATGTTTTCATCTGCTCTGGCGGTAGCGGGTTGGCTATATTGTTTATCGGGTTGTACGTTGATTTCTTTGGGCGGCTGCTCGGTAATTGTATTTTGATTAGAGCGTTGCAACAGTGCTTGAAGACTGTCTGAATCCGCATCTCCAATCACTTCCCTTAATGAGGATTGAGGTTGTATCAAGGGATTATTTTGCGTGTCGTCATTAACGGGTTGATTGATGCCTCCAGTGTTGCCATCTGTGCGGTTATTCCCTGCAGCATTGTTCTGCTCCATCGGGTCAATCGCTGCGACGAGTTCAACACCATCGGATGTCTTTTTATTTGACATGATGACTGCGTTACCACCCAGTTCGTCTTTGACTTGTTTGAGGGCTTCTCGCATGTCTTTTCCGCTAAAACGTCTAATTTTCATATGTTCCTCTTACACCCTGTGTTAAGTCATTTTATTGACCAATCGATGACACGATTTTTATTTGTTTGTCATCTGGAATTTCTTGGTAGGACAGTACATGCAAGCCGTTAATTGATTGTTTGAAAAATCTTGCTAACACTGGCCGTAGTATGCCTGACGTCAATAAAACTGCAGGTTCGCCGGCGGCTTCTTGTTGTTGAGTTGCTTGATGTAATGATTGCTGTAGCTTGTCAGCTAAACCTGGTTCGATGCCAGCGCCATCTTCACCACCTGCGTGAATCGACTTATGCAATACCTGTTCCAGTTCAGGGGCGATAGTAATTACCGGTAATTCATGCGTGTTGCGACTGATTTCTTGCACGATTAACCGTTTTAAAGCGATGCGCAAAGCGGCAGTTAACACATCCGGATCTTGGCTTTTTGGCGCGTATTCACATAGCGTTTGAACAATTGTTCGCATATCGCGAATGGGTACGCCTTCAAACAATAACGTTTGCAGTACTTTAACCACTGTGCTCAATGAAAGCAGGTCAGGTACCAAACCTTCGACCAGTTTCGGATGCGATTTTTCAAGGATATCCAACAGCTGCTGTACTTCTTCGTGGCCAAGTAATTGATGCGCGTGCATCGTCAATAATTGACTCAAGTGAGTGGCGACAACCGTAGCTGTATCCACCACGGTATAGCCTAGCGTTTGTGCGTGCTCTCGTTGACTGCGCTTGATCCAAACTGCATCTAATCCAAACGCGGGATCTTTGGTTTCAACACCTTCCAACGGACCGAAGACTTGCCCAGGATTAATGGCCAATTCATTATCATGCACAAGCTCAGCTTCGCCGGTAGTTACTCCCAACATGGAAATGGAATAGTTGCTTGGCGCAAAATCAAGGTTATCTCGAATGTGTACCGGGGGTATTAAAAAGCCCAGTTCCTGTGACAGCTTTTTGCGTACACCTTTGATGCGATTTAGCAGCTCTCCGCCTTGGGCTTTATCGACAAGAGGGATTAGTCGATAGCCTACTTCTAGGCCGATTACATCAACCTGCTGTACGTCATCCCAATCAAGTTCTTTTTGCTCCGTCGTATTAGCAACGGGATCAGGCAGCTGTTCATTTTGACGCTGTTGCTCGGCGATTTTCTTCGCGTTCCAATCGCGATAGTAGGCATAGCCCGCGACAAGTGAAGCAAAGGTCAAAAACGCTACGTTTGGCATACCAGGGACGATGCCCATGGCAAAGAGAATAGCGGCGGTGATATACAGCGCTTTTTTATTGCCCAACTGGTCGCGAATTTCTTCGCCCATCTCTTGCTTGTCGTTTTCACGCGTGACAATAATCGCTGTGGCGACAGACAATAAAAGTGACGGGATTTGTGCGACTAGACCGTCACCGATAGTAAGCACGGTATACACTTCCATCGCATTATTGAACGTCAAGCCGTGTTGATACATGCCAATAAAAAGTCCACCAACGATGTTTATCAACATGATGAACAAACCTGCTATGGCGTCACCTTTTACGAATTTGGACGCACCGTCCATCGAACCATAAAAGTCTGCTTCTGCAGTTATTTCTTCACGTCGATGTCGAGCCTCTTCCTGATCGATATAACCCGCGTTGAGATCGGCATCAATTGCCATTTGCTTGCCCGGCATAGCGTCCAATGTGAAACGCGCGCTGACTTCTGAAATCCTGCCTGCACCTTCTGTCACCACTTTAAAATTGATGATCAAAAGGATGGTGAAGACGACAATACCCACTGCGTAATTACCGCCAATCACCACTTCACCAAAGGCTTGAATGACCTTACCTGCGGCATCGCCGCCATCGTGACCTTCCAGTAAAACGATGCGAGTAGAAGCCACATTCAGCGCCAAACGCAGGACAGTCGCGACTAATAGAACAAGAGGGAAAATACCAAAATCAATTGGCCGTTGCGTGAACACACAGACCAAAATAATGACTAGAGAAAGTGCGATATTAAAACTGAAGAGAACGTCCAATAGAAATGCAGGAATGGGTAAAATAACCATACCCATTAACGCCAGTACGACTAGAGGTGCCCCTAACCCACTGGTGAATTGCTTCGCAGCATTTCCGTCAAACTTTTGGAAAAAATTGGCTAGTTGCATACAACGTTTTTTTGACTAGTTCCTTTTGAGTATCGTTATGGGATCAACATGTATGCCAATTTGTGTTTTTTTAGACTGTTTGTTTTTTTGCGGCGGTAGCCTGTTGTCAAAATTATAGGAAGCTATACAAGTGACTATGGTCCCAAGTCAAGTTTTTAAGCCATTTTTTCATCCCAATAAGTCCCGTTTTTCACCATCGTATTGAGTATAGTGAGTTGCTTGCGCATGCATGCAACCAAAGCCACTTTTTTCGGTTTTCCAGCTGCCAC
>JBCDMA010000105.1:0-11820 GCA_038744645.1 Pseudomonadota bacterium
AATTTTTGTCGCTGGCACGCTCAAACTTTTACCGATCATAAACGAACGCAATACCTCTCCTGAGTGAGGAATCACAACGTTTGCAGCTGTACCCCAAAAGGTAGCTTTCAGCAACGGGAAAAAGGGAAGTATTGGTGATATGTCCGCAAGCAAGAGTTTCCAACGATATGCTCGAATGACAAGATAGACACCGTACATCCCTACTCCAACTACGTAAGGGATTAAGTCTACTTTGGCCAGGCTTGCACCTACTAGAGCAAGCGTACTACCCTTAAAGGCAACGATTAAAAAAAGCACGCCAAGCACGATCCCTAAAATCAAGGGTCGACTTTTTATAAGTGGAAATCGTTTTCCTGATGCTAGACTATCTTCAATGTTTTCATTCATTTTTCAACGCTTCCAAACATTGCTTTGAAATTTCAAGGCTTGAGTTCAACGAGGTAATACCTGGATACACATGGGCGGTAGTCGCGGCATATAACAAACCAGGAATGATCTCAAACGACGGTTTTTTACTGTTATACCCAAGCGGATAAAGGGGCTCTACATAGGGCGTTTTGAATATGTGCACAGATGCAATGTCTTCTTTTTCAATGCCCAGATGCTGATGTATTCGAATAAAATCCTCAGTCCATTTCGCTTTAACCTGCTCCTCATTTCGGTGGTACAACTCGCTATCTTTTGATGTGTAGCGCATTACATAGGTTGCATGGTGACCACCGTAATGCTCTGGCTTTATGAGTGTTGATGACTCAACCACGCCATCAAATTCAGTATCTGAAAAAATGACTGGTGTCCAATAATTTCCTGACATTGGACGTTTTGTAAGGAAAAGTGCATTAACCACGCCTTGTCCTGGCACCGGGTGCAGAAGAGTGTCGGAATCTATTTCAGATAATACTTGTTTCAATGAAGGAACTGGAATTGTACTGATGACTTTGTCAAACTCGTAAGCGTTACTTTTATCGTCAGTAACTATCATCTTTCCGTCGCGCTGTTGAATTGAAGATACTTTGCACTTAACTAGAATTTTTCCGTTAGCTAAAGCGATGCGCTTAGCCAATGTATCCATCATTCGTTTGAGCCCACCATTGAGATAAGCGCGATCTGAAACGTTTGATTCTCTTCCCAGCCGTGCTTTTAAGTAAAGGGCAGGCAAGTTATCAACAGCATCACCAAACTTTGCTGAAAACAGTGGCTTCCAAAACCGCTGCCATAGATGTTTACCAAAAATTGATGTCAGCCATTTTTGGATCGGGACATCATCCAGCTTCTCTGGATTTCCAATGAATGGCATCAGCACAGCACCAGCGCCCATTCTCAATCGAGAAAAAAGAGAAAGTTTTGAGAATTTGAGTAAGTCTAGTGGACCATTAAATGGGTAAAATTCGGACTCATAAATCATACCCATGAAGGTCTTTTGCCAATATAGGTTGTCGCTTAGGCCAAGATGATCAATTAAACCTAATAGATGTTCATCTTTAGGCATGATGCAGTGATAAAACTTATCGATGTAATTGTCACCCATTTTAAAAAACGTACCAAGGCCACCAAGTTGTTCGGCAGCTTCAAGTACTGTGACATCATGACCTTCTTCGGCGAGCTTTAGTGCTGCGTTCAGGCCAACAATTCCGCCACCTAATATCCCAATTCTCATGTACTTATCCTAATGGTCAAAGCACACGAAAAGGCGGTGGAGACACCTTGTCTCTAATGGCTAACTTCAAATACTGGAAAATAGTACTCAGAATGCGTATTTTGCTCACACCGAGCTTACGATCGTATTGCAGTTTTAAAGGAACTTCGACGATAGCTGGGTTCGTGTGCCGAAGCTTCAATAACAGCTCTACCATACAAGCAAATCCATTTTCTTCGATTAGCCGTTCTCCCCAGTGACCAATCGCGCGTTGCAAAACTGATACACGATACCCACGAAAACCACTGGTAAAGTCATTGACTACAGAATCAACCGGCAATAAGGTCTTAAATATTAATGCAGCTCCTCTTGACAACAAACGCCTAAATGGTGGCGCGGTTCTATCATCACCACCATTTACGAATCTTGATGCAATAGAAATATCTGCGCCAGATTGAATAGATTTTGCCAGTTGAATTGCTGTTTCAGGATTATGAGTATCGTCAGCGTCCATGAGAACAACGATATCATCTGAGCCTCCAATTTCAGCTACCTTTCGAAGGCCAGTTTGTACCGCTTGACCAAGGCCACGATTGACTTCATGGTCAAGCAGATTGATTGATAATGCCGACTCCCTAGACAATACAAGCTCTTTCGTCTTATCAGTTGAACCATCATTAACAACAAAAATCTGAAACTCTGTGCCTGTTTGTTCAGCTGTTGTTTCAAATCGACTGAGGAGATTGGGCAACGATTCCTCTTCGTTATACGCGGGGAGAACGACTAAAATCTTCATCAAATACCTTTTTTACTACTTTCCATGTTTGCGACTACTTTCAAATCGCACTACTTGAGCATAGTGTTTTTTAAACACCAAGTCTACAAACTACATGTGACACCTAGCGCGTTTTTTGTTCGTACAACACACTTTTTTTAAGATTGAATGGATATTTTCAAGATGAATGGCAGAATGCCGACATTTAAAATAGAAGATTAACCCTAGTCACTGCGCACTTGTTAACTCAACTTGATTATGAAGCACAAACCTATTGCAGCAATATCTCTAGATCTTGATAACCTCTGGTCTTATCAACGAGCCGATGGCCAACGGGATTGGCAGAACTTTAA
Organism: Pseudomonadota bacterium; assembly: GCA_038744645.1. Lineage (GTDB taxonomy): Bacteria > Pseudomonadota > Gammaproteobacteria > Enterobacterales > Alteromonadaceae > Glaciecola. The sequence goes on from JBCDMA010000105.1 coordinate 2,765, forward strand.
AACGTATCTTCCATTTGTTATACCAAGAATAGTAAGGATCTTGGAAACTCTCGAAATGCAGATGACAGTCTTTGTTGTTGGAAAAGACGCTGAGATTGAAGAAAACAAAGAAAGTCTTCTTAGCTTAGGGAAAGCAGGGCATGCTATAGGGAATCATTCTTATCTGCATGAACCTTGGATGCATAAATACTCTGATGCGGAACTAGGTCGCGATTTAGAGATGTCTGAATCAGCGCTTCACGGACTTTTTGATGTGAAGCTTCATGGGTTTCGGGCACCTGGTTTTAGTGCATCGCCAAGATTGTTGAACCTGCTAACGCATCTTGGGTATACCTATGATGCTTCAAGTTTTCCAACCTTTATAGGGCCTCTAGCGCGGTGGGCTTATTTTCGCTCAGCGAATCTTAGTGATGCTGAAAAAGCTGAAAGAGAAGACCAGTTTGGAACGTTTTCGGATGGGTTCCTTCCTTTAAAACCCCATAGATTGAATTCTTCCGCTGGCGATATTATTGAAGTTCCTGTCACGACATTTCCTATCCTTAAAACGCCTATTCACCTCACTTACATTCATTATCTTGCAGAAAGGTCTGAGAATGTAGCATTTGCGTATTTCAAAACTGCATTATTTTTATGCAGAAAATTGCGTATAACGCCTGTTATACTATTACACCCTCTTGATTTTCTGGCCGAAGATAAAGTGAGTGAGTTAGCTGGATTTCCAGGATTTGGCAAAGATACAGCGAAAAAAGCTGCGTTTACTGAAAATCTTTTGGATATAGTTAATAAAAGTTTTCAACCAACTACACTGTGTCAATTTGTTGAAAGCATAACTTGAAACCAAACCTTAGTGCGATGGTGCAATGGAGTCTTGTGAGTGCATTAATGTAAGGATGAGTCAATCAATAAAGGAAGCATTTTCCCTTATTTCGACAACACTATAGTTTTCACTTTGAAATACAACTTTCCCGCATGACGCAATGACATCATCAGTCGGTTTTGTTTCATTGCGGAAAATCAATGCGCCGACTGGATAGGTTACATTGCAACCTTCTGAAAAAACGGCTTCACGAAATTGTATACGCTGATGCCAATCAAACAGCTTTGAAGGCTCTGTAGGCACAAATTTGTAGTTTACGAGCAAAGGTCTTGGTATTAACCGAGTCAGCCTTGATTCTGGCATCATGCCATCTCTGCCAGGTTGAATTAACACAATTTCATCATTATCTGTAATTGACGATACTGCATCAACTAGCTCGTTGACCTCTCCCTTGTACTGCAAGTAGTGTTTTACTTCTACTACTTTAGATTCCAAAGCAATGCAAATCGAAATGGGTAACAAAATACTAAAAGTTGACCATAAAGGCGTTCGATACGATGTCGACTTTTTATAAATAAGTATTACAAGCGTAATTAAAAGTAAAAGTGTCAAACTAGATGGTCGAAAGACGTAAAAAACGCCGAACATTTTGACAAATGCGTCGCTGGCACTCGCAACGAATACTATTAACAAATAAATTTGAAGGCCAAGAACCGTAAAAAACAGCAACTTTATTTGTTGACAAATTTTTGCCATTGGCATGATCGTTACCAATGCTAGTGTGCATGCAAACAGAGCAACGACGCCGGGCATCCACTGTTTCAGCTCATTCATACTATTAAAAGGAGCTATGTGATGAGCCACTCGATCAGAATAAATTTGAAATGTATCCATGCCTTCGACGATAGAAGACGTCCCAATTCTATGCACTAGTATAAGCGTTATAAGCGGTGCAATAGCCAGCGAATAGGATATAAATGCGCGAATTGCTGGTGCTTTAGTTCGCTCAATTGTCACTAGCCAGATAAGCGCTACCAATGTCCAAAAACCACCGACTAGAAAATGAAAATAAGTTGCTATGACCATTGAAGCGACGAAGACTATCCACCTTCCCGCTAAAGCGTTTGCCATACCAAAAAAGACAAAGGCGTACGCAACAACCTTTCCTTCAAAACCTCGAATAATCCATTCATTTCCAAAAAACTGTTGATCAAATAGGAGAAAACTAGCAACGATTATGAGGGCGTCCAATGCTGATAACTTCCATTGTATAAAGAGCTGAGACAAGCCGATCGCTAGCAAAGCAGCACAAAACACTCGCAATACAGCATTCGCGATTTCATACCCTAAAACATCTATAAAAAATGCCGTGAACATAGCGAACGGCGTAAAGTGGGCGCTTTTTTCATTCAGAATTGAGAATTCACTCTGTGTGGACCAAAATAAATCCGCAAGCATAAAGTAGTGTGTTTCGTTGCCGTCGATGACACCCGTAGGGAATACAACAAGTGCGATGAACAAGAATAAGAACCACGTAATAGCTGTTCTTGAGTGATAGCTATCAATGGCTCTTGGAATTGCACTTACCCGCGTTGCCAAGCCTTTCATTTACTGCCTTCGTCCAAAAGCAGAAAGTGTTGCGTTATTGAAACATCATTTTTTTTCATCGACTTGTTGCTATGTTGCGCCTGTTAAACTTCTGAGTGCAATTGAGAAGAACATAAAACACCAAAGTTTTCTACTCCCCTCATTGAATACTCTTTAAAGTGGGACAAAAAGCGTCCAACTCATTCCTCTTAACTCCTTTATTTATCGACAAAACTTTTGAATACTCAAGATAGGAATAACTAAATGGATGTGCACTAAGTAGTGATTTTTTTAAGCTTTGTGTTGTCGGCAATTTAAAAATTGTCCAAAGAGATGTGTTAAATTTCTGACGTCCTAACAAGGAGAATTTTTGACGAGCTGCTAACCACTAGATTCCTCTCTCATTGGATCACAAATCTTTTAAAGGTGGAATTTTAGGTATTATAAAAAAAGTGCGTTAACGGCTTGATTTAGCTTTTTACCAACACTTTTCTAACAAGTTTCTTGATTTTCCCAACAATGCGATTCGAGTTTCCACGATAAAAACTATTCAGTTTTAGGATCATCGGCCGCAAGGCTTTGTGGTAAACGTCAATATTGTCAGACTCTAACGCTTCTGCAAACTTTTCGTGGGTGACTTCTCGAATTTCAATGCGTAGTCTTTGTATATTTTCTCGCGTTTTATCTTTTAAGTTTGGCGTCGGCTTGATCGTTTTATCCGGGTACCAATTACCCTTTTCTTCTTCAATGTGAAGTCGAAAGCCAATTTCTTCTATTCTATGAGAGTATGAACTTCCCTGTGACTTTAGCATCTCCTCTTCGTTCAGCGATTCTAAGAACAACTCACTTTCATATTTTTGAAACAATTCCAATACATGTTTTGATCTTACAATCACGACATTTGTTCCATTAGGGTCACTCACGTATTTTGGTAACCAGGCATCGCCTAATACGACATCAGCCGTATAGGCAAATACATCTTCACAAAAATCGCAAGCCTTATACTTCATATGAGGAATGTTGTAGTTTCCACCATGTAATTTGTTTCTTGGAATGCTTACTTCGTTAGTCTTACTCGTGGCATTAAAAATGTAGTCGCTTGCACTAGTATTATTTTTCTTCCTGAAATTTACATATGTTATATCGTCTGGCTTAAGACCTGATTCCCAAGCCATGTACTTTGCATAATTCTTTGTTTTCATATGCCCGCACAAAATGCCGACTACAACTTTTATTTTTTTCTTTAAGTGTGCATTTGTTTTTTGCAATAGTCTGATAGATTTACAATAACAAGGGACCCCGACAAACGCATATGTTTTATCACTGGTGTCATCTAAAAGTTTGTTCATGACTTTTGAGAAGTTGGTCGTATAGTATGCCGACTGAGACCCGTTCATGACGTCATCTATTGAGTGCGCAATGTCATATATGAAGAGACTATCATTATCGCTACGCACAACATGTATTACGGCATCCACAACTCTGTCTTCTAACAATTTAGACAATATCCATTTTGTAATACCACCTGATGTCGCTTTCAACCGTTTCTCACTGTCCAAGATATTGCCTGCATACAACCCCAAATAACTACCAATATACTTGTGTGATATTGCTTTCGACGCATTGCTAAACAACTCTTTTCCAATTGCTCTTTCATTCACACTTTGATTTGAAAACGCACAAGCGGCACTGTTCAAATCGTTGTATTTTTGAGTATTTGGCAAGAACATTCCATAAGCGTTTTCGACAGTGCCTATACTTGTGCCTACCTGACAACTTCCACAACCGATACAAAAGCCATTGTTAATAACATCACCGATATCACCTTTCGTACTCATTACCTTTCCTTGATGTAGCATTTTTAGAACTAGTCTAATCTAATCTGCAAATGACGGTTGACCATCTTGTTCGATTTGAATTGACTGTCATTTTGGAATTGACTTAATAACATGCGCGGTTCTCCTACTGCGGATGAACGTCGCACACATTGAAATTGGGCGGTATTGTACCGTCCAATCTAAACGCGTTGTATTGTTGAGAACTCATCGCTAAACTTCCTTGCGACGATAAAACAGCGACCAGTGTTACTGGTTTCTTATTGAATTATAATTTAACTTTAAAGCCAGAATTGTCAATAAAATACAGAAAGGAATCGTTAAATGGCGAAATGACTATGAAAGCGATGTGGCAGTTAACTGATTAAATAATTGATATCTGATAACAAAAAACCCAAGCTAGGCTTGGGTTTTCAAATCTGCAAAAAGAGCAATTTCTACTCTTCTGTCGCCTCTTCATCAGCGACTTCGTCTTCAACCTCTACTTCTGGTCGGTCAACGAGTTCAATATAAGCCATAGGTGCATTGTCTCCGGTACGGAAACCACACTTGAGTATACGGCTGTATCCACCTGGGCGGCCTTCATAACGCGGCCCAAGTTCATTGAACAACTTACCAACGACTTCTTTATCACCGGTTCTAGCCATTGCAAGACGACGGTTTGCAACGCTATCTTGCTTAGCAAGGGTGATAAGAGGTTCTATCACGCGACGCAGTTCTTTCGCTTTTGGCACTGTTGTTTTGATAACTTCGTGCTTAACCAATGAACCAGCCATATTTTTAAACATGGCTTGTCTGTGACTGCTATTGCGATTTAACTGTCTACCACTTTTTCGATGGCGCATAGCTCTATCCTTCTAAAAATCAGTTTACTAACAACCTGATTAGTCTTTCTCAGCAATACTCTCTGGTGGCCAATTCTCTAAGCGCATGCCTAGAGATAACCCACGAGAAGCGAGTACGTCTTTAATCTCCGTAAGCGACTTCTTACCTAAATTAGGCGTTTTGAGAAGTTCAACTTCGGTACGTTGTACCAGGTCACCAATATATTGGATAGCTTCCGCTTTCAAACAGTTTGCAGAGCGTACCGTCAACTCTAAATCGTCCACTGGACGAAGTAAAATCGGGTCAAACTCTGGTTTTTCCTCTTTCTGTTCTGGAACAGAAATATCGCGCAACTCAACAAATGCGCCAAGCTGATCTACAAATATGGTAGCAGCGCGTCTGATCGCCTCTTCGGGATCTAGCGTGCCGTTTGTTTCCATATCGATAATCAACTTATCCAAGTCAGTGCGTTGTTCAACACGCGCCGACTCTACATTGTATGCAATGCGCTCTACTGGACTGTAAGAAGCGTCAACTAATAAACGACCAATTGGACGATCATCATCATCAGAAGAACGACGCGCCGATGCAGGGACATAACCTCGACCCATTTCTACTTTGATTCGCATGCTGATTTCAGCATCACCCGTCAAGTTGCAAACAACATGCTCTGGGTTTACGATTTCAACATCGCCATCATGCTGGATATCTCCTGCTAACACAGGGCCTGCACCTGACTTAACCAATGTAAGCGTCGCTTCATTCTTGCCTTCAAGCTTAACTGCCAAGCCTTTCAGGTTGAGAAGAATTTCAAGAATGTCTTCTTGCACGCCTTCTTTAGTTGTGTATTCGTGTAATACACCGTCTATTTCAACTTCAGTTACCGCACATCCAGGCATTGAAGACAACAAGATACGACGAAGTGCATTGCCAAGTGTATGGCCAAAGCCGCGCTCTAGCGGCTCAAGAGTTACTTTTGCACGAGTAGCAGAAACGTTTTCTATTTCGACTAGTCTAGGCTTTAGGAATTCTGTCACTGAACCCACGTTGTTTCCTCTTTAGTTATACTTTACTTAGAGTAAAGTTCGACAATCAGCTGTTCGTTTATGTCCGCAGACAAATCCGTTCTTTCAGGAAGTCGCTTGAACACGCCTTCCATCTTAGTGTTATCAACTTCCAACCATGTAGGCTTTTCGCGCTGGTCCGCTAATTCTAACGCCGCACCAATACGCGCTTGCTTCTTAGCTTTCTCACGCACAGCAACAACATCTTCAGCTTTCACAGTAAACGATGGAATGTTAACAACCGTCCCATTTACAAGGATTGCCTTATGGCTAACAAGCTGCCGTGCTTCTGCACGTGTGCTTGCAAATCCCATTCTATACACAACGTTGTCTAACCGCTGCTCAAGAAGTTGCAACAGGTTTTCACCTGTATTGCCTTTTAGGCGAGCCGCTTCTTTGTAATAGTTTCTGAACTGCTTTTCAAGCACGCCATACATGCGGCGTACTTTTTGTTTTTCACGCAACTGAACGCCGTAATCAGAAAGTCGACCGCGACGCGCGCCATGTTGGCCCGGTGCAGTTTCAATCTTACATTTACTGTCAATTGCTCTTACGCCGCTTTTTAGGAACAAGTCGGTCCCTTCACGACGACTTAGTTTGAGTTTTGGACCCAAATATCTAGCCATGATCTCTCTCCAACTTCTTACACACGACGTTTCTTCGGTGGACGGCATCCGTTGTGTGGGATTGGCGTCACGTCAGTAATATTCGTGATTTTGTAACCAGTAGCGTTCAAGGCACGGATTGCAGACTCGCGACCTGGGCCAGGGCCCTTCACGAAGACTTCAATGTTTTTCAAACCGTACTCTTGTGCCGCTACACCAGCGCGTTCAGCAGCGACCTGCGCAGCAAAAGGGGTAGATTTTCGTGAACCACGGAAACCTGAACCACCCGATGTTGCCCATGCAAGTGCGTTACCTTGACGGTCAGTGATCGTTACAATTGTGTTGTTAAAAGATGCGTGGATATGTGCCATCCCGTCAGCAACCTGACGTTTAGCGCGTTTACGCGTTTTTGTTGGTGTCTTTGCCATATTCTATTCTCCTCGCTTACTTCTTGATCGGCTTACGAGGACCTTTACGTGTACGCGCATTTGTTTTAGTGCGCTGCCCACGTAGAGGTAAGCTACGACGGTGGCGAATACCACGGAAACACCCTAGGTCCATCAAACGTTTTATACTCATTGATACTTCACGACGCAAATCACCTTCAACAGTGAATTTTGCAACTTCATCACGAAGTTTATCAATGGTTGTCTCATCCAAATCTTTGATTTTGGTAGACTCTGAAACACCAGCATTTGCACAGATTTCTTTTGCGAGTGTTGCACCAATGCCATAAATGGCTTGGATAGCAATCACTGTATGCTTGTGTTCAGGAATGTTAATGCCGGCAATACGGGCCATTAACTGTACTCCTCTTAATTTAGTGTTACCGGCCTAAAAAGCCCGTTAGGATACTTACCCGGCAACATGTTTTAACAAAGGGTTAGCAAACACAAATGTCATTAACCCAGTTCAATGTAAAGATTAACCTTGCCGTTGCTTGTGCTTTGGCTCGTTACAGATCACTCTAACAACGCCGTTGCGTTTGATGATCTTGCAGCTGCGGCAAATCTTTTTAACGGATGCACGAACTTTCATTACATCTCCCCCGTAAATTTCCTAACCTTTAAGATTAGCTTTCTTTAATACATCCCCATACTGATGTGACATCAAATGGGTCTGCACTTGCGCCATGAAATCCATTATTACTACACATATAATGAGTAGCGATGTACCGCCAAAGTAAAACGGAACGTTAAACCATAGCAATAGGAATTCAGGCACCAAACAAACAAAAGTAATATAGAGGGCTCCAATGAGCGTTAACCTCGTCATGACTTTATCAATATAACGTGACGTCTGCTCACCAGGGCGGATCCCAGGAATAAATGCCCCAGATTTCTTCAAATTGTCAGCAGTATCTCGCGGGTTATACATCAACGCTGTGTAGAAAAAACAGAAGAAGATGATAGTAACCGCATACAACATTACGTATAGCGGTTGTCCTGGAGATAACGCAAGTGACACATCTGCGAGAAATGAAAGCGATTCGTTTTGCCCCACCATTCCAGATAGCGTGCTAGGAAATAAAATGATGCTCGATGCAAAGATCGGTGGAATCACGCCAGCCATATTCACCTTTAACGGAAAATACGTGCTTTGAGCAGCATACATTTTGCGACCCTGCTGACGTTTTGCATAGTTTACAACGATACGCCGTTGCGCACGCTCAATGAAAACAACAAAATACGTCAGGGCAATGATGATCGCAGCTAACACAATCAAGAACAGCAGCTGTATATCACCTTGTCTAGCTTGCTCCGCAGTTTGCCCAATAGCCGTAGGCAATCCGGCAACAATGCCAGCAAAAATCAATATCGATATACCGTTTCCTATACCGCGTTCGGTAATTTGTTCGCCTAACCACATTAAGAACATGGTACCGGTCACCAAACTAACAACCGCTGTAAAGATAAAGGCTGGGCCTGGACTCATCACTAAACCCGGAATCATATTTGGCAACCCATAGGCGATACCGAAGGATTGGAAAGTCGCAAGCACGAGCGTAAGATATCTAGTGTATTGACTGATCTTACGCGTACCAGACTGACCTTCTTTTTTAATTTCCTTAAGCGGCTCATGTACCGTTGACAACAACTGCATGATAATAGATGCAGTGATATAGGGCATAATACCAAGCGCAAGCACTGACGCGCGCTCGAGTGCACCACCAGAGAACATATTGAACATGCCAACGATAGTACCCGTTTGCTGATCAAAGACTTGCGATAACACATTGCCATCGATACCGGGAATAGGCACATAAGAGCCTAGCCTAAACACAAACACTGCTCCAATCACAAACCAAATGCGAGTCCACAAC
>JBCDMA010000106.1:0-11804 GCA_038744645.1 Pseudomonadota bacterium
AAAAGGGGTAGAGCTTACGGATGCTGGTATCGAAATGCTTAACATCACAAAGCAAGCAGAAGATCTCTTCGACAACCTGAAAGGCGCTGCTCGAAACGCACAAGCAACAAAGTCTGGAGAACTGGTTATTACATCTTTGGTCGGCTTGCTTCCAATGATAATGCCCGCGATAAAGGAATTTAATTTAAAGTATCCTGAAGTCGAGATCCGCGTTCTCACCGGTGAAGATTGTCTCAAACTAGAATATGGTGAAGCGCATGTTGCGTTGCGCGCAGGTGCTAAGCCAACCAATCCAGACTATATCGTAAGAAAATTCTTACCCGCCAGTTTCGGTGCATATGTGAACAGGAATGCATTAAACGACATGAAGTCTTATATGAAAATTAAAGATTGGAGAGATTTACCTTTCATAGGTCCTGTTGATATAAATATACATCAGCCATTTGCAAAGTGGATGAGAAATGAAATTCCTAATGCGCGAGTAGTGTTAAAAGTGGATGAACAAGACGCAGTGCTCCCAGCCGTGCTCGCAGGAGCTGGTGTTGGGTTTTTGCCTCGGCATATTGCACGTCAGTATGACCAGCTAATTGATGTTAATCCGTTGGCTGACGATCTCGCAATACCTGTATGGCTTATCTCCCACCGAGACTTAAGAAAAACCCAAAAAGTCACAGAGTTCATAAAACTGTTGATGGATGCCTGTGGTAGTTCAGTGTAGACAGCGAATGAGGTGATGATGATTTTTTCAGCACCCCATGTGCACTTATGTTAGCCCATACACAACGGTGTACCATAGCAACGGTAGAAAAACACCTAAGCTATCACTTTTTGAAAACAACAAACCCGTCGATCCTTATTATTTTTATCGCATTTGCCCTGCTCTGGATACCATTTGGCCAGCATGTATTTTTGCTCGATCACTGGATGAAATTGGGGACTTTCATGGCACCAATGCTCATGTTTTTTGCATTTATGTTCAGAGATTTGAACGTGCCAAAGCTAAAAGATATCAAACTACTGTCGGCCATTATGCTCATCCTTTATATCATTCATCAATTCGAAGAGCATTGGGTGGACGTCTACGGCAACATCTATGCCTTTCAAGGCTTTTTGAATATAACATTGACTGGATTTGTTGGAGCAACTAACGCTGGAGCTTCAATTATCAGCAAAGTAGATATCTTTGTAATAAATACGTCGCTTGTTTGGCTACTTGGCTGTTTAGCAATTGCACAAGCACCACACCATATATTTCCGAGCCTGTGCATGGCAGGGATCATTCTCATCAATGCTATAAGTCATATCGTGTCGAGCGCTGCGAACGCATCGTATAATCCTGGCGTGCTGACTTCACTTGTTTTGTTCGTGCCGTTCGCTTTGTGGTACTACCGATCCCTCCTACGACGCAGAGTTGCAAGTAAATTGCATATCGCGTGCTCGCTTCTATGGGCAGTTATTGCCCATATCATTATGATTCTAGGCCTGCTCTCATCAAATTACTTCAATGTCATTGAGAGCATAAACTACCACGTGATTTTAATTCTTTACTCTATCTCTCCAAACCTGCTTTTTTCTAAACAAGTAAAGCAAGAGCGATGAATCCAACACCTACACCACTTGGTGGAAAGTTGATTTGGTCCTCCAATTAGACTTGTTTAATTCACACCTGCGAGCAGAGCTTGAACATCATCTTTGTTAATCTTGAGCTTCAGAGGCTGGACTTTATTTCCAGTAATATAAGCATTTGTCAGCGTTTTGAACTCGGCTGAAAATGCACCGTTGTAGAGTTTTTGTGCGCCTTTGTCTGGAGCCTGAAAGAACAAAGCTCTGATGATCCTCATTATCCATGGCATAGCGTCTTTATCTCCAGTCATCTTTGTTTTCAATGCGCCTGGATCGACATTTAAAATTCTCAACTGTGGATGATGTTCAGAGAGCTCGCTCATGACCACAACCGTAGCCAGTTTTGACTGATAGTATGCTCCCATTAATTTCACGAACGTTTTTGGTTGTATAAGTTGTTCAAGCTTAATTGATTTTTGGTTATGTAGACCACCAGTTGACGTATTGATGACAAAAGCTTCATGCGAGCTTTGTAAATTCTTAACCAATGCTTGCGTCAAAACATATGGAGCTAGGGTATTCACTTCTAAGTGCATTTCGTTTTGTTGCTCTGAATAATAGTTTTTATCGAGCAAAATCCCCGCATTGTTGAATAACCCATCTATTTGAGGCCATTGCTCTGTTATTTTTTTTGCAACGTTAAGCACGTCAGACTGCTTTGCTAAATCTGCATAAAAGAAAGTAACGTTGGTTGCATTTATTAGGGATTCCTTCACTTGTTCAGCACGCTCCTCGTTTCGAACGATAAGCGCGAGTTCGTGGCCTTCGCTTAACAAGGTATTGCTCAGCGCCAAACCTATTCCAGAGTGCCCACCGGTTAAAACAATTTTCATATGCAAGTACTCCATTCGCCTGTGTGTCGTAAATAATTGTCCACATTTTACATGTTAAAAATATGCACGAAAATGACTGATTGACAACGTATGTGTGCGATATTGCAACAAAGAGCAGCGCACAGATCCCAGTTTTATGGACAAAAAATTTAACCATTGGAGTGAAGTAAAGACAGCCTGGCTAGTTGCCAAATATGGCACTCTCTCCTCGGCCGCAGATAAGCTAAATGTCCATAGGGCAACAGTATTACGACATATAGACACACTAGAAGAAGTAATAGGCGAAAAATTATTTCAGAGACATTCGAAGGGGTATGTACCGACGGAGGCTGGTAAAGGGCTTCTCCATATTGGTGCTCTCCTTGACGATCAATTGAGTCAATGGCGAGGCTCGATCCAACGCAACACGATACAGTTTACCGGTGAACTAATAATAACTGGGCTCGAGGTTTTATCAGTATTTGTGCTTCCATTTGTAAGAGAATTTTACCGACAACATCCAAAAGTCATCACCAGATACATCGCCACTACAGAGCTCTTAAAACTTGAATATGGCAATGCGCATGTTGCCTTTCGCGCGGGGCCAAAACCACAAGACCAGGATTATATTGTTCAACCATTTTGCATCCTCCCAATAGGCATGTATGCGCATGATGACTACATAGAAAAATATGGCAAACCCTCGATAGATGACGGTTTTAATGATCACTTTTTTGTAGGCCCAGAAAATGAAGACGCAGGAATTCCGCATTTTAGATGGCTTAAAAAAAATGTAACAAGGGAGCGAGTCATTATGCGTAGTAGTAATCAACGAGTCTTGGGCGAAGCAGTAAAACAAGGCATAGGGATCGGCTGTTTGCTTCGCTATGAAGCCAACAGATACTCCTGCATGCAAGAAGTTATTGAACCTCTTAAAGAGTGGGAAGTTCCAGTGTGGATGTTGACCCATGTTGATTTACATCGCTCGGCGAAAGTTCAAGCGTTTATGTCTATAGTAAAAGACTCTGAAAATCATTCAGACTTATTCAAAAGCATTTCATCTTTACGAGCCAACACAATTTAGCTTCGTACTAGGAAGTAATTAATTTGGCTTTGCTGGCAATCTAGATACCCAATCGTCATTGTTACTGAGTGACCTGTAAACACCTCCATTTTGGGCAAGAAAATATTCATGTACAAATTCGCGCACCTGCGTTGAATTTATGCGCGTATACATCTTTGCCTATTCCAGCTAGCTTAATAAAAAAGCAAGAAAAACACTTCCTATACGTCAACTTTCAAAATAAAAACACAAAGTTGTGAAGTGTTTAAGAACTGGAAGAAGGACATTATATGCGTGTATGTGCGTGTGTTTGCATGGTAGCAATGTGCTTTTTTAGCATCACTGCTTTGGGTAAAGAATACAGAATCCACCTTGTGGCAGATGGTCAATCACCATGGTCAGAAGACATAATAAAAAGTTTACAAACGGAACTGAAAAGCCTCAGCGATGCAGACCTACAGCTTGTCCTTCCAAATGAAGACATAAACTTTGCAGATTGGAAGGTCTCTACCACTGCGCGCAAATTACAAGAGGCGCTCAACGATCAGACGAGTGATATCGTCATTGCTCTTGGCATAGCAGCGAGCGATTCGGTGGCTCGAATATCAGCGGAAAAACCAATAATCGCAGCCAACGTCCTATCTCCAAATTTGCAAGGTTTTCCTATTTCTGAGAACGGTGCCAGTGCTAGAGAAAATACACATTTTTTAGTAGCAAATATTGACCTAATAACCGAAATTGCGAAATTTCAGCAGATGGCACGGGCGAAGAACATCGCCCTACTGGTAGAAGAATCATATGTCGAAACACTCCCATTTCTGCAAGCAATTTTGGATGAGATAACAAACCAACCCACCTTTCAGATATCAATCGTACCAATCGCCCAAGAATCTATTGAACAAACCGTCGCGAATATACCATCTGATGTTAATGCGGTGTTTGTGCTACCTCAGCTTCAACTTACCGGTGAAAAGCAACAAGTCCTCATAGACGAAATTAACAAGAGAAAGCTGCCTTCTTACACCTTATTGGGACGCAGCCAAGTTGAAGCAGGATATCTACTGGGGACTGGATTGGTGCCCTCTAGCCAGCAACTTATCAGACGCCTTGCAATAGATATTCGAGATATAGCACTCGGTCGCAGTATTACATCGTTACCCGTGGCACTTGACGTGAAAGATAGATTGGCAATCAATCTTGCTACCGCACAGACCATAGGATTTTCACCCTCGTTCTCTGTTCTCGTTGAGGCAAACCAAATTAACGCCCTCCTTGAAGAGGGAAGGACACTCTCACTCTTTAAAGCGGTCGAAGAGGCGGTTGCTCGCAACCTCGATTTGGCACTTGCTGACACAGACGTTCGATTAGCACTTGAGACAACAAAGCAAGCGCGAAGCACGCTTCTACCGCAGCTATCAGGAAATGCAGATTGGCAAGCGCTGGATCGTGATTTAGCTATCTCACAGCAGACTCGCTCGACCAGCGTAGGTTTGAATCTCTCACAAACAATTTATTCTGAATCTCAGCAAAGTGAGTTTGTATCATCGAAATTCCTGGAAAAGGCCCAGAAAGCTGTGTTCGAGAGTACGCGCCTGGATATAATAGAATTGACAGCGTTGCTCTACCTTGACGTCCTTGTAGCAAAAACGGAACTTGCTATTCAAGAAGATAATCTCCGACTTACATTTGCCAATCTTGAACGCGCAGAGTATCGATCCGATATTGGAGCAGCATCGCGGTCTGACGTGCTTCGCTTCAGAACTGAATTAGGAAGCGATCGGCAGTCAGTTACTGACGCGCGCAGCCAGTTTGAACAATCAATAAATGTTCTCAATCAAGTATTACAAAGACCTATAACTGAACGGTTTAGAACCCAAGAACCTGGGCTATCAGGACCAGGTATATTTGGCGACTCGCGTCTACCATCTTTGTTGGACACGCCGAGGAAGGTTCTTTTCTTCAGTGATTATCTTACACAAGAGGCGATTGAGAATTCTCCCGAAATAGAGTCGCTAAAAAATGAGATCGCTTCACAAGAGCGCCTGTTACTTGCTACTAAGCGAAAGCGATATGTTCCTGATGTTGTTGCCTCCGCAGACGTATCAAGAGTAGTTGCGGACAATGACACGCCATTCACAATAGACCACGATAATAACTGGAGCCTGGGTGTCGAGTTTTCGTGGACACTCTACCAAGGCTCGGCGATCCGGTCTGAGCAGACTACAGCTCAATTGGCGCTCCAACAACTCAAACTACAGCAAAAGCAGTTGCTAGATAGCTTGGAAAGTGACACTCGAAACTCCGTTATTCAAGCTGGCGCATCGCGAGCAAATATAGGTTTCGCGAGCGATTCAGCAGATGCAGCACTTCAAACATTCGACCTTGTTACAGACTCGTATGTGCGTGGCGTTGCAAGTTATATCGACCTTATTGATGCTCAAAGCAGCTATTTAAATGCACGTCTAAGTGCTGCAAACGCAGTATACGTTCATCTCCAAGATCTCATGAGTTTGCAACGTACGATCGGCTTTTTTGATTTTTATGTGGCACCGCAACAAACCATACTCTGGTTCCAAAGTCTTGAGGCGGCTGCAATCGAACAAGGAATACAGTTATGAAATATAGACGGTGCGTGAGTGCGTTCACGATATCTTCTCGCATATCGTTTGGGCTTGTATTGGTAGTCACCTCCATAATGCTCTCTGCGTGCAGCGAGCAAATCGAAGAAGTATCAAATTTAAGACCAGTCAAATCTATGGTGGTATTACCAGGAGGGCAACAGCGAGAACGGGTCTTTAGTGGTACCAGTCGCTCAGCAGGCGAGACGGAGTTGAGCTTTAAAGTTGCGGGAACAGTTGAAGATATCCGCGCGGAAGTGGGTGATACATTGGGACAAGGCGATGTGTTAGCAACGTTAGAGTCTGATACCTACCAGATAGCACTCGAGCAAGCGCAGGCAGAGGTAGCACAGGCGAATGCATTAAAACGTAGTGCTGAGGCTGAGTATCAGCGAATTCGTCAATTGTATGCTAATGATAATGCATCACGAACAGATTTAGACTCAGCGCTTGCAGATACTGAATCCGCTCAAGCCTCGCATGTTGCAGCTGTGCGGGCAGCTCGCCTATCCGCGCTAGAGTTGGAATATACTAACCTTATAAGCGCCGATGCCTGCGCAGTCGCTGATATCGCGGTTGAAGTTAGGGAAAATATCGACGCAGGCCAACGAATAGCGACCGCAAGCTGTGGTTCAGGTTGGGAAGTTCATATTGATGTCCCAGAAAGTTTGATTGCACAATTTACAGATGGGCTTGTTGGTACAGTTCGATTTCCTTCAGTACGCGATAGAGAGTTTCGAGGTGTTGTATCCGAAGTGAGTATTGGGACTTCGGGTAATTCGTCCTTCCCAGTCATATTAACACTTTCTGCTGCTCCTATTTCGATCCGCACCAATCTGGCTGCAGACGTATCATTCACGTTCACTGAGAGTAATGCTGACGATGACATGTACGTGCCTGTTTCTGCGATTTCACAAGATCAGACCGGTCAATTTACATTTGTGGCAAATGAAACATCTGAAGAAGGCGTCTGGGTGTTAGAAAAACGCAAGTTAGATGTTGGTGAACTCACAGCCAACGGTTTTCTGATCATTGACGGTATTACATTTGGCGAGCGGATCTTAGTGGCTGGCCACTCCAACGCGCGCGATGGCATGCTGGTTCGTGCTGATTAGGAGCGTGCGCAATGAATATAACTAATTGGGCAATTCAAAATAATCGAGTCACATTAGTAGTAGTAGCTGCGCTTTTTTTTAGTGGTTTGGCAGCATATGTGAGCTTACCTAAAGCCCAAGATCCGGGTTTCACCATTCGAACTGCAACCATAACAACTTATTTTCCAGGCGCAAGTCCTGAGCGCGTAGAGCTATTGGTAACAGACCTAATTGAAGAAAAAATCCAAGAAATGCCGGAAGTTGAAGAGATCACTAGTGAGTCACAATCAGGTATCTCGGTAATAAACGTCGATTTTTATGACTATTTGATGGATATGCAAACGGTCTTCGACGACTTTAGACAAAAAGTCGAAGATGTTGCGCCTTCACTTCCGTCCGGAGCGCAGGCACCAATTGTAAATGATGAGTATGGCGATACCTTCGGTCACATCTATAGTCTAGTGGGGCCCTCATATTCCGCTAAGGAAATGAGCGATCAAGCCAGTCGCGTAAGGAACGCACTTCTCAAGCTAGACCAAGTTGCAAAAGTCGACCTCTATGGCGATATTGACGAACGTATTTACATCGAATATGACAATGCAAAATTGACTGAGCTTGGGATCTCTCCTCAAAGTCTCGGGAATACGTTAGAGAGCCTCAATATCCTTTCATCAGGTGGAGATATTACCGTTGACCGCGAGCGCATAAACTTAGAACCCACTGGGAATTTCAATACGGTTTCGGATCTTCAAAATGCGATTGTTGAATTACCTGGTCAAACCGCACTCATTCGTTTAGGAGACATAGCTACAGTATATCGCGATTACGAAGATCCTCCGTCTGTTAAAGTTCGGATTGATGGTGAGGAGGGTATATCTATAGCCATTTCGCTCAAGGACGGAGGAAACCTTTTAACATTGGGTGAACAGCTCAAAACGCTTATCCCGCAGCTAGAAGCCGACATGCCTTTGGGTATGAGTCTCTCCCCCATGTTTTATCAATCAGAACTCACAGGAAAAGCCGTAGACGACTTTGTCAGCAATCTTTTTCAGGCGATCGTTATTGTAGTGATTGTTATGGTCGTTTCACTTGGTCTTCGCACAGGCATGGTTGTGGCCTCCTTGATACCCGTGGTAATGGTTTCCACCTTTTTCGTTATGGCGCAGTTTGACATTGGCATCGATCGAATTTCTCTTGCAGCTCTCATCATATCCTTAGGGCTACTAGTGGATAACGCCATCGTTGTCGTTGAAGCGACGATTGTGCGCCGTGAAGATGGAGAAAATCCAGTTGCGGCAGCGATTAATGCCGCAACCGAAATGAAAGGACCCTTGCTCATTTCGTCTTTAACGACTGCAGCAGCATTCACGCCAATAGCACTTGCCGAATCAACGGTCGGCGAATTTACCGTATCAATATTTTACGTAGTAACTATTGCCTTACTGCTATCGTGGATTACTTCTATGACGTTTATCCCAATGCTTACACCGTTTATTCATACGAAGGAAAAAAACAACGAAGAGCAAGATCAATATACCAGCCCAATATACCAGCGTTATCGCGGGCTACTGACAGCATCAGTCAAACATCCTTTGCTATTTTGTGGCTTCGTCATAGCACTTTTTTTCACATCCATATATGGGATGAACTATGTGCCCAAAGTGTTTATTCCGCCATCAGAAGATCCTCACATGACCGTCGATTTAGTGTTGCCTGTAGGCACTGATATTGAGGCAACGGAAGCAATGATCATGCGCATGGAAGATTATTTTTCTGAAAATCTGCTCGTAAGTGAGGCGGAAGAGGACACGGTTGGTTTGACCGGATGGACTGCATACATAGGAAGCGGTGGTCCTCGATTCATTCTTGCATTCAACCCTTCAAATCCAAATCAGGCAGAAGCGTTGCTTATTGTAAATGTAAACAGCAGCGAAGCACTGGATCCGATGAAAGCTGCAATCGAAAACTACTTTTTTGAGTTTGAGCCAGATGTACAACTGCAAGTGAAGCGATTAGCAAATGGTCCTCCAGTGTCATATCCCATAGAAATTAAGGTATCTGGGGAAGAATTCCAGACTTTGTTTGACATAGTTACTGACGTAAAGGCGGGATTTTGGGAGTTACCTGACGTCACAGTTGTAAATGACTCTTGGGGGCCGCAGAGTAAAAAGTTCATCATCGAGGTCGACCAAGCGAGAGCATTTAGAGCAAACGTTACTAATGAAGATATCGCTACATCGCTTAATGCGAGCCTTTCCGGCATGCAACTCACAGAGTTTAGAGAGGGTGATGATGTTATTCCGGTGGTGCTAAGAACGGAAGGGGCAGCTCGAGACGACTTAAACAAACTCGAAAACTTGACTGTTTTTTCTCAAAGTACAAGTGCTGTTGTACCACTTAGTCAAGTCGCAGATATCCAAGTCGTGTGGGAGCCATCCCGAATTAAACGATTGGATAGAGACAGAATGATAACTGTTCAAGTTCAATTACGTGATGGTGTTACGGCAGCAGAAGTTTCAGCTCAAGCGCAGTCGTGGCTTGAACCCAGCGCGCAGTCTTGGCCATTTGGATATTTTTATACCGAAGGCGGCGAAACTGACGAATCTGATACTGCAAGCAAGTCGATAATCGCTGCACTTCCTTTTGCCTGTATCGCGATAATTGTGCTGCTTATTTTGCAGTTCAATTCAATACGTCGAACGGGCATAGTCCTTGTCACTATCCCACTTGGTTTGATTGGTATTGTATTTGGTTTACTTGTCGCTCGCTCTGTTTTTGGCTTTTTTACGTTTTTGGGATTGATATCGCTTGCAGGCATTGTAATCAATAATGCAATCGTGTTGCTCGACAGGATCAAAGTAGAAATAGAGCTGAATGGTCTAAGCGAAGCGGACGCAGTGCTTCAAGCTGCGCAACAGCGAGCACGACCTATATTACTCACAACCGCGACAACTATAGGCGGCATGATCCCTTTGTGGATAGGTGGTGGACCTATGTTTGAGCCGATGGCAATCGCTATTCTCTTTGGGTTACTGTTCGCTACCGGTATTACCCTGTTGTTGGTGCCAGTCATGTATTCCCTATTGTTTCGCGTGTCATATAAGTAGGCAATGGGTTTCGACTGATGCTCCGGCTTATTTCACTCAACCGATATTCTTTCTTACTGGTAAGCCTGGTATTTGTCTACTTGGTTACGCCATTGTTTGACTCTGATGAGCGAATCAATTGGGCCACAGAAATCGGCATCGTATTCGTTACGGCCCTATGTATTGTCTCCGTCATCTCAAGTAAACGTCATAGATATGTTGCACTGGCGCTTGGCGTCCCACTTATCGTATTTTCAGTATGCAAGCTCTTTTTATTCCCGGACGCGCTGGGGCCCTCACGTGGCGGTCTTTTTTATGTGCTCTTTTTTTCCTTTATCCTTGTCGTTCACCTTCGATGGTTGCTAACGACACACATTGTCGATGAAGAGGTATTGGCTGGCGCGGTAAACATTTACTTACTGCTTGGTCTCATATTCGGTTTTGTATACACCACTATTTATGCCTCTCAGCCTGGTGCTTTCCTGGCGAAAACCCAAGATGTTTTGGACTTCAATGACTTTGTCTATGCCAGTATGGTTACGCTTACGACGGTAGGGTATGGCGACATTGTACCTGTATCGCAACTCGCTCGCGCATCAAGTACCTTTCAAGCCCTACTTGGTCAATTGTACTTAGCAATTCTGGTTGCTCGATTTGTTGCAATGTATACAAGCAGCCAAGCGGGTAAAGGTGGGTAGATGAATTGTACTTACAGGTCTCTCAGACCTGGTGCTCCAATGCCAGTAGCGGGGGCGCAATAATGAACGTAAGGGGAGCTCATAGTCATGAGAAACAACATTCAGTATAAGCATCGACCGCTTTTGGCGGCATTTATAATCGTGTGGCTAACCGGCTGCGTCGCACCTAAGCCAATAGAATCAACTATCACGATCACGAAAAACGCATCGGACTATACAAAATATTACTGGGCAGAGCATACGCAAAAGTCATTCATACCAGAACTTGAAAATACATTTGTACAACAGACTGACAAGACACTGAGAGAAAAGGGGTACGAGCTTGTAGCCGAGCGGCAGGCAGACGTTCGATTGACCTATGAAATTGGCGCCAAAAATACCGCCGCTGACGTTACAAAGATTAGAGAATTCGAGGACTACGGACCTGGATTGACGTGCGGGGCAGGAGGATGTGAATCTACAAATGAACGGGAGCAGTTTTCTCACCGCAGTGTGCACATAGAGGCAGAGGGCACGATTGTCTTGCGGGCACACTCTGTGCGAACCGACCAAGAGATATGGAACGTACGGTCGACCAAGGCAATGAGTTTCGATTTTGATCCAGATGTTATCGAACGCCCTGAGAATATAGCGCGCGAGTCACGGCATGTAGCTCAAATGGTTCGAACAATGCTGACGCCGGTCCCCTCGGCAACAAACCGTGAGTAACAAAGGGCATGACATTGTGTATAGCTTACTCATTTTTCAGCGGATGCGGTGATAGCCTCATCGAATTTGACTTTAATAAAACGCGCTTTGAGATAGGACTTG
>JBCDMA010000107.1:0-11778 GCA_038744645.1 Pseudomonadota bacterium
ATTAGTCGAAGTGCGGTGATAAAGCACCTTGCTAAAGCCGATCAACAGCTTAATGAACTGTTACTTAAAGATGAGGAATAACGCGTCATGACACGGCAATTCAGTCCAGAATTACGGCGTATTTCTCTCGAAGCGCATGAGTGGCTGGCTTCACTGGAGGAGACACCTATCTCGCCAGAAATCAAAGCCGAGTTCGAACAATGGCTAGCGCAAGACATACGACATCGTCAAGAATATAAGAAAGCACAGATATCTGTCGCCGCGACGCAAACGCTCGATATCAATGACTTTCTTCGCTATCAGCCAACTTCCAGATTGATGCTTTTTCGCTCTTACGCAATGGAAGCGATCGATTTCATTACTGACCGAAAAGGACTTGTTGGAAGCGCTATTGTAGCGGTGCTTGTATTAACCGTTTTTGTTGGCATTAACCAATATCAAACAAATCCTGACTCTGTAGCACCCAACCTTGCTTTCTACGAAAGTGACATTGGCAAGTTAAAAACGATAACGTTAGCTGACGGCACGGCGGTGACACTTGGCGCGCGATCTTCCATTGAAACGGCATTTTATCCGGATAAACGCATCGTAGTGCTGACCAATGGCAAGGCATATTTTGATGTCGTATCTGATTCACATCGACCGTTTATGGTCAAAACAGCAAATTTGACAGTGTGGGCCGTAGGCACAGCATTTGACGTGCGCAACAATGTTGAAACTCTTCGTGTTGGGGTCACCGAAGGCGAAGTCGAAGTTAAATACCCACTAATTGTAAATGGCAAAGAAGTCGGAATAACTGACGCTCGCTCAGTTTTTGCTGGTCAAGAAATCGCCGCTACAAATAATAGCGGTCTATCAAACGTGCAAGATGCGAATCAAGCGTTTCTAGCAGCTTGGCGCTCGCAGAGACTGGTGTATCAGAATGTCTCCATTGCCGAGCTTGTGGTAGATCTCAATCGGTACAGTGAGACACCCATTGCCATCGACCCATCAAATTCAGTCATCCCTACACTCACATTTGGCGGTGTCTTCCCCGACACAAACACTGACGCGGTGCTTGAGATGGTTGCAGACATTCATCCAATAAAAATCGATAGAACCAATCCGAAACTAACGATTTTACGCAACAAATAATCACTTCAAGTATCTGTAAAATAAGCATAAATAAAAATATTTGATCAATCTCAAAGCAAAGGGGGTGACAATTTCTAACCTCCGCGCGTTTCATTGGTGAGGTTTGTATTGAGAACAATACGCAACCGCATTCACAATAATCAAATATTATAAAACATCACTAACAGGGAGCTTTTAGGACATGCCAAACAGTCTCAAAGCAAAATCTACGCTTTTATGCACATTTTTAGCTTTAGCTATTTATGTTGCTGGACCAATCACTGTTTATGCGAAAGATAACCAAGAAGAAACAAAATACGTCCAAATTGAAGCGCAGCCGCTCTCCAGCGCGCTGCTTGAATTCACTAAAACATATGGCGTTGCTGTGTCTGGAGATGGCGCGCTATTACAGAACAAAATTACATCTGCTATTTCCGGGAATTATACTCCACAAGCAGCGCTCAAAAGGATGCTTAAAAACAGCGGATTGCATTTCCGTTTTGGTAAAAATGGTGGATTTGTAATATCTGAAAAGAATGAATCAGCAGCAGTAGAGCTATCTACTTTGTCTCCTAAGAATACATCTGTTGATCAGGCTCAAGTTGAAGTGATTGTTGTAGAGGGCCTTCGATCATATGCGGGAGGGTTAGTTTCTCGAGATGTAAGAGTAGGAATTTTGGGAGATAAAGAGATTTTCGACCTGCCTATTTCAGTTTCGTCTTTTACAAGAGACTTTATTGATTCTCAAAATCCGCTGACTGCTAATGATTTATTGAGAAGAGATGCAGCCTACCGCTCTACTTCCCCCCGCACAGGTGGTGCAGATGGAGGAATCATTCGGGGGTTCCGTTCTGAACCTTTCGAAGCAAAATATGATGGTGGTCAGAGTGTTTTCTTTAGGCGAGTGCCACTAGAGATTGTGGAACGCGTTGATATTATAAAGGGGCCAGGAACCCTTCAAAACGGGCCTCAATTTAATGCTGGTGCAGGCGGAGTAGTCAACTATCAGTCAAAAAAACCAACTGACAGCAACTCATCCAGATTACATATCAACTATCAAAGTCAGGACATCGTAGGCGGGCATCTCGACGTAAATAGAACGCTTGATGATGACGGCGTTTTTGCGGCCCGCGCAAACCTTGCGTATCGATCGGGCGAGTCGGCAGTTAATCGAGTTGATGAAGAGGATCATGTTGCGCACCTCGCCCTGCAATATTTAGAAGGTCCTGTTCGCCTTAATACTCAATATGGTTACTATTACAACAATACTGATTCCACGCTATTTGGAATATTTTTAGCGGACCCCACTGCACCTCTTCCAGATCCAATCCGTAACGACGAGTTTGCCGCAGCTGATCCTGCTTATGCAGAAACACAGTTTGAGTTTCTGCATTTCAGAGGACAATATGATTTCAATGAGGATTGGACGTTTGATGCAACACTTGCAACCAGCTGGTTTGATGAGGATTTTGTTACTATTTTTATATCAGGAACCGACTCTCAAGGGAATGTGCCTGAAGGATCATCTTATTTTCCACAACTGGGCCGAACTGAATTCGGAGATTATGTAACGAGTGAGTTTAATTTACGTGGGAAGTACGAGCTATTTGGCGTGAAACACAATGTAGCATTCTCAGCGAACTACACTATTTGGAAGCAGCAGTTTTCAAATGCATTTTTTACCGAAAATTCATTACTGCCTGCTTTTAATATATACGATCCTGATCGTTTCATAGACCTACCGGTCCCAATTATCTCAGAAAACATCCAGTATTTTCCTTTTTCGGACGAAACACTTTTCAGTGCCGGAGTAGTTGACGATTTCGCATTATTAAATGATTCACTTCTTGTAACAGCGGGGATTAGATTTAGTCGGATTGAACGCAAAATATTTGCTTTCGGCGCTCCATCAGGAGATGGCTCGCCGACAGAGGAATCAGATACGACACACGTTAGCCCGGGTGTTGGTTTAGTTTATAAACCCAATGATACTTTATCCTTTTATTCTAGTTATTTTGAATCCATGGAGCGCGGCACAATTGCGCCTGCGATTGCTGTAAATGCAGGTGAGAGCACTGACCCAGTGATTGGTAAGCAAATTGAAATTGGGATGAAGGCAGATTTTGATAACTTTGGTACGACCGCGGCAATTTTTGAAATAACACGTGATTTCAGCTTTTTAGACTCAAGTACACTTGTTTTCGAAACATTTGGAGAACAAAGACATCGAGGGCTAGAATTAAGTGCGTTTGGCGTGATATCAGATAACATTCGCATAATTGCGTCTTATTCGTTGATTGACCCAGAACTTACTAAGACTGAGGGCGGGACAACTGATGGTCAATCGCCACCAGGCGTTTCCGAACATGGATTCGCATTTTCTGCAGAGTTTGATATTTCGAATAGTGTTACGGCTATTGCCAATTTAAATTATAACAGTGCCCAGTTCTCCGATATTACAAACACGCAAGAGATAGACGGTTTTACACGCATTGATATTGGCGCGCGGTATGGTTTTTTAGTTGGCGAAACGGAAATGCAGCTATCTTTGAAAATCGACAATGTTCTTGGAGAGGACTATTGGGAAGGTTTTGGATTTGGAGGACTTCAATCAGGTGTGCCGAGACGCGTGACAGTGCAGCTTCGCGCCGATTTTTAATCATAAATAACTAAAATTCCTCTTAGCAAGTCACCTTTATTAAAGAGTGTCAGCAAATTACGAAAGACGAAGGTTACGGGTAATATCCCTATCTTAAACTATACTTTTGGGTGCGTTTAATAAAAACGATTTTGAGAAGGAATTTAAGATGGGATCTGTAACATTTAAGCACAATCCAATAGAAACTATTGGTGATTTTCCGCACGTTGGAGACAAGGCCGCAGATTTTAAATTGGTTACGTCTGATTTATCCGAGTTTTCGTTGGCAGATGTAGGGGAAAAGCGACTAATTTTTAATATTTTCCCCAGTGTCGATACACCCGTTTGTGCAATGCAACTTAAAAAATTCAGTCAATTGGCCGCTGAACTTGACAATACTTTGTTACTCTTTGCTTCGCTTGATTTACCGTTTGCATTTAGTCGTTTTTGTGCTGCGGAAGGCATAAAAAATGCGATAACAAGTTCTGATTATCGTCATCGAAGTTTAGCTAATAATTACGGAGTACAAATGGAAGGAGGGCCATTGGAAGGTCTTTATGCACGTGCTGTCATTGTGCTAGACGAAGAGCAGGCAGTCTTACACAGCGAATTGGTTCAAGAAGTGACGGATGAACCTGACTATGAAGCAGCGATAATGGCAATAAAAAAACAGTAACAAGTCACATTTTCACGACAAAAAAGCGTCGCTTTTTTCATTCTGAATCTGTTGGCAATGTTATAAAAGCCAATGCGGTTTTTACTTATTCTCATCGTTCATGAGTCTTTATTCTATTTACGCCGGTCTTGATAAACACACGCAATAATTTACCGCTTGATTAAAAGGACCATCACATGAATGACATCGCGGAGAAACAAAAGCGCAAAAAAAATATGGTGATCATAGGAGGGGGTTTTGCAGGAACCGTGCTGGCTAGAAAACTAGAGCGTAAACTGCCCCCAGAGTGGAGGATTTATTTATTAAGTAAAACGAATTTTGTGACCTTCAACCCGTTGCTCCCTGAGGTGGTTGGCGCATCAGTTCTACCAGGGCATGTTCAAGCCCCAATACGTCAAATGATAAAAAGAACGCGAATACGCATGGTGACGGTCGACCGTATTGATTTTGAGAACAAAACCGTCCATTACCACAATGAAGAGCAGGGCGAGCTTAAATTTGATCAATTAGTCTTTTCTTCTGGGGTGGCAGCCAATATGAATATGATTGACGGAATGAAAGAACACGCGTTGCCGCTTAAAACTGTTGGTGACGCACTTCAAATTCGCAAACAAGTTATTGAAAGACTTGAGCAGGCGTCCATCCATCCAAACCTTGAGCGTCGGAAGGAGTTAACCAAATTTATTATTATTGGTGGGAGATTCAGCGGTGTTGAGGTCGCTGGAGAAATTGAAGATTTTCTGTCGTCTGCACAACGGTTTTACAAAGGTGTTAAAAAAGAAGATTGCAAAGTCATAATATTGCATGGGACGGATTGTTTGCTTCCTGAAATCTCCAAAAAACTAGGAAAGAAAACGGAGCGGATTTTCGAACAGCGCAACATTGACGTGCGGCTTAACGCCCGCGCAACCAAAATCGAAAAAGAAAAAGTTATCCTCAGCGATGGAGAAGAGGTACACGCTGCTACAATCGTCTGCACCATCGGTACGTCGCCACATGCATATAACCAAATTGACGTTCTGCCACTAGAGCGAGGTAAGATAGTCACTGAACCAGATATGTCCGTCAAAAATCTTAAAGGCATTTGGGCACTGGGTGATTGTGCATTGGTACCAAACGCGACAGATGGTCGATACTGTCCGCCTACTGCACAATTTGCTGACCGCCAGGCGAGGGTGCTAGCAAAAAATATTTTAGCATCTCTGCAAAACAAAAATACCCAACCATTTTCTTACGAACCCATCGGTATGATGGCGTCTATTGGACACAACAATGCAGTGGTGGAGTTAGTGGGTTTGCGGCTGTCTGGTATACTTGCATTCATGCTATGGAGGGGAGCATACCTTTTAAAAATACCAACGTTTTCACGAAAAGCGCGGCTATTTCTAGAATGGAATTGGGCGATGTTTTTCCCGCCAGATATTGCGCACATGGGATTTAAACGGACAGGTGAAGAGGACTAACAGTGAGCGCAAAAAAATAATCCACCAATTTAGCCAAGTGTCATTTCTATTTATCCTAACCCCTGCAATCCTACTTGCAGGGCCTTTTATTTATTGCGTGTAGGCATCTTAGACAAAACAAGCAACGAATATTGAAAAATTCCTAAAAACAGTCAAAAACTGCGGCCGCGGAAAAAAATTCTGATCAGACCCTACGTTTTTAGACACTCGTTTGTCTCTTCGGGTTATACAAAACTAAATAATAACCATTACCAATTGGAGAGAACTACATGTTCCGAAGAGGGAAGTTTTACAAAAGGCTCGCGATTGCAACACTTTTTACCGCTAGCGCGATAACACAATCGCTAGATGCTTATGCTGCGCCAGACAGTGCATTGGATGATATAAAGACAGTTAATATCTCTGCTGGGAAATTAGGCGAGACAATAAGTCAGTTAGGGGAATTATTTGATACGGATATCGCTGTTTCTGAGGATAGTATTCAAGGATTCCAATCACCTAAGATTCAGGGAGAACTCAACATTGAAAATGCCTTGCGCGAAGCAATTTCAAAAACGTCGCTGGAATTCAGGATCACTGAAGATGGCGCAATCATAGTCTTTCAACCGGTTAACACGAATGAGGAAGAAACCTCTCAAAACAGCACACAAATAATTAATAAAGACATCGAAATATTGGAAGTGAAGGGGAGACGTTTGATTGAAACAGGCGTTGGAGATAATGCTGATTTTGGCATACTCGGCCAGCGACAGTTGGTCGATACACCGTTCTCAATTAGTGTCTTTACAGAGGATTTACTGGAAAACTCAACAACCTTGTCCCTCGTTGAGTCAACGCGTTTTGATCCGGGCGTTGAAGCTGGGATCCCGTTTAATTTTGTTACCATTCGTGGGTTTGATGTCCGTCCAGAAACGACACTATACGATGGTCAAGCTGGGTTGCAAACTTTTGCGCTGACAACGCCACTTGCACTTCAACGCGTTGAAGTATTTCGAGGCGCGAACACTCTAGTAACAGGTTTAACATCGTCCTTGGGCGGCATAGGAGGCTCCGTGAACTATGTGCCGAAAAGACCCGAATTCGATGTCAAATCCATTACATTGGGTTTGGTAGAAGATGGATATTATATCGCAGGAGACTTTGCCACGCGATTCGGTGCTGAAGACGCATTCGGCGTTCGTGCAAACCTTTATCGTTTGGATGGCAACCCAAGTGGACGAATATTCACTGAAGAAAAAGTTGAGTCCTACAATTTGTATTTTGATTGGAAACCCAATGATGACCTCTATTTTTCATTAGACTTATCAAGTCAGGACAATGACCTCAGAGGTCAGCTGAATGCCGTCTTTTTTGCATTGGAAGATGCAGATGGAGACATCATTTCGATCCCGAGGAATCCACCTGAGGACATTGGTCTGTATCCTTCATATGAGCCATTTGCGCAATCGGCAGACCGTTTTCTACTAAAAGGCCGTTGGCAATTTGCTGATGATTGGTCTATTGAAATTGGTTACGGTGAGGTCGATCCAGATGACGACAAGTTGGTTTTATTTGGTGGCGAAGCGTTTTTTATTGATAGCATTGGCAATGCAATATTCTCCCCGCGTCTCGAAAATTTCACCCGAGAAGCAGAGTCTCTTCAAGCCGTCTTGCGCGGACGATACTTTTTAGGAGGGATAGAAAATAATATTCAATTCGGCTATTCGGAAGTCGACTTTGCTGGCACAACATCAGAAAGTGCGTTTTTGAACAGTATTTCAGTCAATCTATTTGAAGGAGAGAGGGTGCCACTACCACCTCAAGCAGAAATAGACGATGGTTTGGCAAATCTTTTTAGAGCGGGTGGTGGCGTTGAAAGTAACAAATCTATCGTTGCTGCAAATGAATCCATTGTAGCCAATGACAAACTATCAGTATTTGCAGGGTTCCGATACACGGAAATTGTAAGTAATCAAGATTTCCCAGCGTTCGATTTTTTCTTGGATGTTGACCAAGATGAGATTTCACCATTTGGCTCATTAACATACAAAGTAAATGAAGAGTCATCAGTCTATCTCACTTATACAGAAGCTTTAGAAACTGGGCCATCAGCGCCTGATTTCGCATTAAATGCACAAGCGACTTTAAGCCCAGCTCGCGCTGAACAAATTGAATTAGGATTCAAACGAGATTTTGGAAACTGGTTGGCAACTGCGGCAATTTATGAAATTGATCGCCCACTTGCTTATGTGAACGAATCACTGATATTTGAATATAACGGCAGACAAATCAATCGTGGTGCTGAATTGAATATACAGGGACAAATGACGGAAAACCTGAGACTGGTCTCTGGAGTAAGTTATCTCAATGCAGAAATAGATGACAATGGCGATCCTGCTGTCTCGGGTAACGAAGCAACGGGGTTACCCGAGTTTCGATTTGTCACTTATATCGAATACGATATGCCTGCAATATCGGGTTTGACGCTGACTGGAAACGTGCGAATGCAAGATGGTTTCTTTCTTGATTTACAAAACTTTTCAAATAGAAAAGCGGATGGCCATACAAGACTTGATCTCGGCGTTCGCTACCAATTTCAATTAAACCGTTCAAATGTCACTTTGATTGCAAACATTCTCAACGTGACTGATGAAAATTATTGGACGGGTGACAACTTCGGTTCGCTTTATCAAGGCGATCCCCGCTCATTTAGACTCGCTGCGACAATCGATTTTTAGGCCAGCAATTTTAATAAATAACATTCAGATAAATGGGTGGTGCTTTTTTACAAGTGCTACCTATCTGGTTTTCTGTTTTGATTGAACCTGATGCAAAAGAACGCGCTGAAATTCAATTTAGAAACGCAAGTTAGTTAATAAGAGCTATTCTCAATTGCAAATTTTGTTATATTCTTTCAAACAAACCTTTTTGAGCATGAATAATGGAACCGCATGCGATTTCTGGAAGAATGAATCTGCTGATGCCACATTATTGGCCATTGAATTGGGAATCTATTGGAAGATAACGAAAAAGAAATCGCATCGCAGATAGCTGAAAGACGAGTGACGGATGACAGTACTTCATCTGAATCAATTGAATTGCGCAGTCAATCACAGACCACTGCGCAATTTTCATCGTTTTTTATCGAGCATCGCAAGGAACTCATCGACTTTCTAAGGAGTTCATGCGGAAATGGCCCGCCAGAGCCTGAGGACATTGCACAGCAAGCGTTTATTCGGCTTAATGCGCACGAAGCGCTTGAAAACATAAAAAACATCAAAGCTTATCTTTGGCGCACTGCTAGAAATCTGTTTTTGTCACAACGACGTGATTTAAACAAGCGTGAGAGAATCGATTTTGAATTGGAAACGCTCTTTTTTGCTAATCGAGGTGCTGAATCGTCTCCTGAACGCGTCTTACTAGTGAGAGAGCAATTACGCATCATAAATGAAGCACTCAAGCAGATGCCAGAGACGCGCAGAAAGGCTTTTGTACTTAACCGTGTAGATGGACTAAAGATCTCTGAGGTTGCCCGCGTGTTAAACATGACGCGAAATGGTGCGCTTAAGCATATTGTGCGCGCATCATCTCAAATTGAAGAAGCACTAATGCCGACAAGAGACATAGACAATGAAATCTAATATTCCACAACATGTGCATGATAAAGCGATGGAGTGGTTTCTTATAATGGATTCAAATGAAGAGACTGCGCAGGAGCGTGATGATTTTAAGCGCTGGCATGCTGAATCAGACGTGCACAAAGAAGCTTATTCTCAGGCGGTTACTTTATTAAGTGCATTTGGCACGCTCAGTAATGGGGATCTTACTACCGAGAACCGTTCAAAGTTATCTTTTGTTGCATCAAGTAAAAAATGGTATCGGAAGAACGTTAACGCTACTTTGGCAATGGCTGCAAGCCTCATGATTGCAATAGTGACGACGTTTGTCATATCTGATTATTTAAATGATGATAATTCTGCGAAATCGAGCGATTTAGCTAAATTTCAAGAAACAAGCGTATATGAAACAAAGGTGGGTCAGAAGCTGTCATTTGCACTCGCAGACGGCTCAAACCTGCTCCTCGGTCCAGATTCAAAATTAACACTACAATTAACCGAAACGTCCCGTGTTGCAAATTTATCCAAAGGTATCGCCCGGTTTGATGTGGTAAAGGATAATAATCGACCATTTACAGTGAAAGCCGATTTCTTTTCTGCAGTCGTTCTCGGTACTACGTTTACTGTCAGTTTTAACGCAAATACTGCACGATTGTCCGTGTTAGAAGGTGAAGTTCGGGCGGAATTTAATCATCTTGTTGAAGGAGGCGCGCCGCTCCTGCTGGAAAAGGCGTCTGTTACCGCAGGTTCTTCATTGTCTGCAACAAATGAAAGCGGACTATCACCAAAGCGCAGTATAAGTACCTCTGATTTTATTGCTTGGGAATCGGGCCGTTTGACCTATATTGATGCAACACTTGAGGAGGTTATCGCTGATGCGAATCGATACAGTGATAAACCAATACGTTTTTCTTCAAATACCCAAGATGAAAAAGTAAAAAAAGTAACGCTTTCTTTTGATAGTGACGAGATAGACAAACTGGTCGAATTGTTGCCTCGAATTGCGCCAGTTGATGTCAAAGAAAGCGAAGATAAAATCCACATTTTAAAGTCTAATAGTTAAAAGTTTCCGCACATACAGAAAAACATTTTTATCTATAGGTGCTTTTTTTGAGTTCTCGGGAGTCTTGTACAGGAATCTGAAAAAGAATGATTCCTATTACATAAAATAATTCTGAGGACATCACATTGAATCCACATTCTACACATGCTTGCGTTTTCGCTTGCCTATTATCTTCATCAGCCATGTTGCCAACAACAGTTGCAGCTGAACCCAATCAAGAGATACAGCAGGGAATATATACTGTTTCAATCAAATCAGGTTCCCTTGCTCAAGCTATCGCTGATATCGGCCAACAAACCGATACCAATATCGTTGTATCGCAGGATCTTATTGCAGACAAAGTTGTATCTGCCATGACAAAAACGGCATCAATCAATGCTATTTTGGAGACGCTACTGCTTGATACGGGGCTTGTTTATGCCGAAGCAGCAGAGGGTGTTTACCTTGTCGCAAAACCGCTAACCAAAACCAAGGAAAAGACGGATGCTGAATTCATTGCAAATACTGACGTTGAGATTATTCGAGTTAGGAGTCAGATAGTAGATACCTTAATCAGCAATAATACGTCATTTGGAACACTAGGCACACGTGAAATTGTGAATACCCCGTTTTCTGTAAACGCTTTTGGAGCTGACTTTATTCGCAATGTTAACGCACTATCGATCAGTGAAATTGCGTCAAGAGATCCATCTGTAAGTCGTGAACAAGGAATAGCCGGTTGGGGCGAGCCTTTCTCAATTCGAGGTTTAGGTGTTGATAGATTTGGTGTGCTATATGATGGGATACCTGGCTTAATCGGTTCTGATGGTCAAATCAGAGTCAATAATGCTCAACGTATCGAAGTATTCAGAGGCATAAATGCCTTTAACAGTGGTGCATCTACATCGGTCTTTGGTGGAGTAGGGGGGACCGTAAATATCGCAGTTAAACGCCCGGGTCCGATTGATTTATCAAACGTGTTTATTGGCTACCAAGAGAACGGTAGTTTATTTTATGGTGCTGATTTTTCTAGACGTGCTGGAGAAGACGATCAGGTTGGATTTCGATTCAATGCTTTTTCACAACCAGAATTGAGCAATATTGACGGATTCAATCGCGAAGTCGCTTTGTTTTCATTGTTTGCAGACTGGCAAATAAACAATCAGCTTTCAATTGAAGGTGAAGTATCCAGAAACGTTGACGAGTCGATATCCGCTCGTCACCCACTAGGTCTAGCAAATGGTCTTAGC
>JBCDMA010000108.1:0-11777 GCA_038744645.1 Pseudomonadota bacterium
ACAATCCGTATTATGACAATGGGATTAAGTTTTTTGCCTCGACAGGATTGAAGCTGGAAGACGATATCGAATTTGCGATTGAAAAACAGATGCAGCAACCAATGACATGTGTGGCCTCTGACAGACTGGGTAAGGCTTCACGTGTGAATGATGCTGCCGGCCGCTACATTGAATATTGCAAAGGTACTTTTCCATCTGAGCTGTCTTTGAACGGCTTGAGGATCGTCGTCGATTGTGCGCATGGCGCGACATATCATATTGCGCCAAATGTACTTAGAGAATTGGGTGCAACAGTGTATGAGGTTGGAACAAGTCCTGATGGCCTTAATATCAATAAGAGAGTCGGTGCCACATCAATTAGAGCTTGTATCGATGCTGTGAAAGAGAATAACGCAGATTTAGGTTTTGCACTTGATGGTGATGGCGATCGCATAATGATGGTTGATGAACAAGGCAATGTGATTGATGGTGACCAAATTATATACATCATTGCACGCGATGCACTGCGCGCTGGTACGTTAAAGGGTGGCGTAGTCGGCACGAAAATGACCAACCTCGCCATGGAATTGGCTCTAGGTCAGCTCGGTGTACCTTTTGAGCGCGCTAATGTGGGTGATAGATATGTCGTGGAATTACTGCAAAAAAATCAATGGATGATTGGGGGAGAAAATTCCGGACATGTTCTAAACTTACAATACGCAACAACAGGAGACGGAATAGTTGCTGGGTTGCAAGTCATTTCTGCCATGTTACGCGCTCAAGCAAGCCTAAGCACATTGGCAAATGGTTATCACAAGTTTCCACAAAAATTGCTCAACATAAAATATTCTCAGGACGTATCAAATCCCATAGAAAATGAGGTGGTCAAATCAGCGGTAGAAACTGCTGAAAAAGCTATGGCAGATGATGGCAGAGTGTTACTGAGAAAGAGTGGCACTGAACCATTAATTAGAGTCATGGTTGAAGCCAAGGAAGAAGCACAAGCAGAGAAGTGGGCAACCCACATAGCAGAATGTGTCGAAGATGTCGTTGAATGCCAATAGCGACAGGTACAAATATTTTTAAATATAACTATTGTTATTTTAGACGGGCTTAGTTACTATCACGCCGTTTTTTTTGACGTAGTTTACTGATAGCGCAAGGCGATAGCCTGAACGAAAGGACAATTTCGATGTCGAAATCGCCACGAATGATTGTAGCTGGTAATTGGAAGATGAATGGCGATCTTGGCCTCATTGACGAATTCAGAAGTCAGCTGGTTCATCAAGGTGATGTCGAGGTCGTTTTATGCCCACCAGCGGTTTTTTTAAGTGCTGCAAACTCTGATGGCTATGCGCTGGGTGCACAAGACTGCAGTGAATTTTTAAGCGGTGCCCATACAGGTGATCTCAGTGTTCAGATGTTAAAAGAGTTGGGATGCAGCTATGCCATAATAGGTCATTCTGAGCGCAGGCAAGATCACAATGAATCCAATCGCTTGATTGGTGCGAAAGCAAAAGCTGTCATTGAAAATGGACTTACCCCAATAGTGTGCGTTGGTGAACCGTTATCAGTGCGTGAAGCAGGTGGCGTCTTTGATTACGTTGGTGAGCAGCTACAGGCAGTATTGGATGAATGTGGTGATGCGCTCTTTGGCAATGCAGTAATCGCCTATGAACCAATATGGGCAATCGGGACTGGTAAAACGGCTACGCCAGAACAAGCTCAAGAAGTTCATGCGTTTATTAGACAAGAGTTATTGAAAGTCTCTGAAGCTGCACAAACGGTTTCAATTTTGTACGGTGGCAGCGTGAAACCAGACAATGCGAAAACGCTGTTTGCCCAGCAAGATATTAATGGTGGTCTGATTGGCGGCGCCAGCTTGCAACCAGAAAGTTTTATAAAGATTTGCCAAGCGGCAAATTAAAAGGTTTATGAACGAATGACGTTATATGAAATTTTATTAATTGTATATTTGATTGTGGCAATCATGCTTATTGCCGCAGTGCTTTTACAGCAAGGTAAGGGTGCAGAGATGGGTGCCTCTTTTGGCGCCGGTGGTTCCAACACCGTATTTGGCGCTTCAGGTTCAGGCAATTTCATGACGCGTACTACAGCTATTTTGGCGACGACATTTTTTGTCATCAGCTTGACTATCGGAAGTATCACGGCAAACCGCGAAGATAAAGGCGGCGAGTTCGAGAATTTAGAAATTCCAGCATTAGACATTCCCGATCAAGCACTTGAAAATGAAGTGCCGATCACAGAGGGTACAGCTGTAGATGTTCCCGTTACAAATAGCGATGTGCCTCAACCCGACCAAACAGAAGAGACTTCTGAAGAGCCTAGTGAAGAAGAGGGCGGTTAAAAAGTACGCAAGCGGTTAGTCATACTGCGGATGTGGTGGAATTGGTAGACACGCCATCTTGAGGGGGTGGTGAGCAATGCTCGTGCGAGTTCAAGTCTCGCCATCCGCACCAATGACTAACTAAAATGTCTTATGGACGCCTGCCTTGCGGCTTAACAACAGTATTTGTCTGCTTACTTCGAACCTGACGCTCTAAATGTCGTTTTGCCCTTTCAACAATCGCTCGAATTGCAGTGTTAATTTCAGATTCGTTAGCTGATACAGTAATCATCTGCTTATCGTGAAGTTCAATATCACACGTGATGCTAACGTGATTACCCTGAACATTAGAATGCTCATTTCTAATATTAAAAGTGCATTCAGCGATGAGTGGCACGAAGCGGGACAAGTTCAAGCCAATTAATGTGTCCAACAACACGAGTTGCTTATCGTCAAATTCTACATCTGTGGTATGTAACTGGTAATTCATCGACTTGCTTCTTCTGTGATTTGCCCCATTCAATACCATATCAAATTTTTATGAACAAAAAAAATCGAAAAACAGTATAACACTTATTCGAAAAAACTTTACCTTAGCGATGTGAGCCATAGATGGCGGACAATATTAATTATAAACATTTGCATTACTTTTGGGTTGTCGCTAGTGAAGGTAGTATTGCCAGAGCGGCTGAAAAATTGTGCATCACACCCCAAACAATCAGCGGTCAATTGAGTATGTTGGAGGAGAAAATTGGCCAATCTCTTTTCGATCGCGTGGGCAGAAGGCTTAGGCTTACAGAGACAGGTCGTTTAGTCTTGCGCTATGCTGATGAAATCTTTGAACTTGGCAGTGAACTTGGCGATGTGCTTAGGGGCGCACCCTTGGTTGGTTCATCGGAATTTATTATCAGTGCTGCAAGTGCAATCCCAAAAACGATAGTTCACAAAATTATTGAGCCTGCATTGAAACTGTCCGAAGATGTTAGCTTGCTTTGTAAAGAGGGCTCGGTAGAAACAATACTGGGAGAGCTTGCTATGCATGAAGTCGACATGGTTTTGACAGATACTCCGCTTTCAAGTGCATTTAGCGTCAAGGCTTATAATCACTACCTTGGACAGTCAGACTTAAGCTTTTTTGCAGCGTCGAATCTGATTGCGTCACTGCCCAACGCAAATAGTTTTCCGGATTGTTTAAACGATGCACCTGTCCTGATCCCTACAAAACAAAATGCAATAAGACAGCAGTTCGATCGCTGGTGCAATGATGCACATATTTTTCCTATCCTTAGAGGCCAATACGACGACAGTGCATTGATGAAATGTTTTGGGAAGTCAGGGTTTGGTATCTTTTTTATGCCAACGATCATCGAAGACGAAGTGATCCGATCGTATTGTGTAGAGAAAATTGGACAATTATCTGACATCAAGCAAAAATTTTATGCCATATCAGCAGAGAGAAAAGTAACGCATCCGGCAGTATCTGCAATATGCCATTCCGCACGAGATGAGACATTCAATTGAATGCGGCGATTCGTTTAAGGGATGTGGTAGGGCACTGGACAATCATGCCTTCAATGCACTGGTTTTTGTTACATACGACATAGTATTCGAAAACGTTAGTCGCTATACTATGCGCGCAAAAAAAGACCAGATAGAAAAGAATATCTAAATTAAAGGATAAAGAGTGACTCCTATTACAAAAACATTCCAGTATGGACAGCATACTGTAACCCTCGAAACGGGCGTGATTGCAAGACAAGCGACTGCTGCAGTATTAGCAAGTATGGATGATACGTCTGTGCTGGTGTCCGTTGTGGGCAAAAAAGAAGCTGCGCCCGATCGAGACTTTTTTCCTCTTACTGTAAATTATCAGGAAAAAACCTATGCAGCCGGTAAGATCCCCGGTGGATTTTTTAAGCGCGAAGGTAGACCTTCGGAGAATGAAACGCTTACTGCTAGATTGATCGATCGGCCTATTCGTCCATTGTTTCCAGATGGTTTCAAGAATGATGTGCAAGTCATTATTACAGTAGTTTCCGCCAACCCTGAGATCCCGACCGATATTGTCTCATTGATTGGTACCTCTGCTGCGCTCTCTATCTCGGGTATCCCATTCAATGGGCCTGTAGGTGCCGCGCGGGTGGGTTATATCAATAACGAATTTGTACTCAATACGCGCATGTCCGAAATGGAAAGCAGCCAATTGGACTTGGTTGTCGCTGGCACCCAGAACGCGGTATTGATGGTTGAGTCTGAAGCGGACGTTTTATCAGAAGATGTGATGCTGGGTGCGGTGGTATTTGGACATGAGCAATCACAAATAGTAGTCAATGCTATAAGTGAATTTGCTCAAGAGGTTAATACACCTGCATGGGATTGGACAGCACCAGAGCCAAACACAGATCTAAAGGAAAAAATCAAAGCGTTAGCAGAAGTTGAAATGACATCTGCCTACCAGATTTCAGATAAAATGGAACGCAAAAATGCAGTGACTGCGGTCACCGAAAAGACAGTTGCAGCGCTGACGGAAGGCGATGAGACATTGGACGCCTCAGAGATTTCATCTCTGTGTCACGAGTTGGAGAGTGACATCGTTCGCTCAAGAATTTTGGCCGGTGAGAAAAGAATCGACGGCAGAGATCCACAGACAATAAGAGCCTTAGACGTAGCAACTGGCATGTTACCACGTACGCATGGTTCTGCACTTTTTACTCGCGGTGAAACCCAAGCGATGGTCGTTGCCACGCTAGGAACCGAGCGGGATGCTCAGATGATTGATGAGCTGTCTGGGACAACCAATAGCCGCTTTATGCTGCACTATAATTTCCCTCCCTACTGTGTCGGAGAAACAGGCATGGTGGGCTCACCGAAGCGCCGTGAAATTGGACACGGGCGTCTTGCAAAACGAGGCATCCAAGCAGTAATGCCTTCAGAAGATGACTTTCCATATGTTGTGCGTGTAGTGTCTGAGATTACTGAATCCAACGGCTCTTCATCAATGGCATCGGTTTGTGGAACGTCGTTAGCACTTATGGACGCTGGCGTGCCAATCAAAGCCTCGGTTGCAGGTATTGCGATGGGACTCGTAAAGAGCGACGAAAATTTTGTCGTCCTGTCTGACATCTTAGGCGACGAAGACCACCTGGGCGACATGGACTTTAAAGTTGCAGGTACGACAGAGGGTGTGACTGCCTTGCAAATGGACATCAAGATCGAAGGGATCACGAAAGACATCATGCAAATTGCGCTCAAACAGGCCAAAGAAGCGCGTCTTCACATCTTAGGTGTGATGGACCAAGCCATTGGCGGGCACAGAGAAGAGATGTCAGAGTACGCGCCTAGGATCTACACCATGAAGATCGACCAGGATAAAATCCGCGATGTCATCGGTAAGGGTGGTGCGATGATCCGTTCTATTACCGAAGAGTCCGATACAAATATCGAGATAGAAGACGACGGCACGATTAAGATATTTGCAACGGAGAAAACCAAAGCAGATATCGCTATCGGAAAAATTGAAAGTGTCACAGCCGAAGTTGAAGTCGGCAAGGTGTACGAAGGTAAAGTCACTCGTATAGCGGACTTTGGCGCCTTTGTTGAGGTCTTACCTGGTAAAGAAGGTTTGGTCCACATTTCTCAGATCGCGCATGAGCGCGTAGCTAAGGTCACGGACTACTTATCTGAAGGCCAGCAAGTGACGGTAAAAGTGATGGACATCGACCGACAGAACCGCGTGCGACTCAGCATAAAAGAGCTGCTTGAGAAACCTGCGCCAGCACAAGAGCCACCCGCTAACGAAGCAACTGAATAACGGGTGTCTAAAGACAAATCGAAAAGGGAGCGTTGAGCTCCCTTTTTAATTCTGTCATTCAAAAATAAGAATGAGTTTCGAAAGCACATTAATTAAATGGCAAAAAATGCAAGATTAGGTTTAAATTTGACCCGACACCAATGAATTTCGCTTTATTGCATAGAATATAAGAAGGTTTGCATGATATTATCGGGCGTAAATGACAGTGCCAATGAACGTTTATCACCCTTGGTTAATGCCCTAAAAAAATTTATTTTGTTGAGTGCGATATCGACATTCATTGTTGGTTGCAGCTCAAATTCAGGTCAGTTCGTTGACTCTGGTTCGCTATTGCTGGCCGAACCAGAACCGATAAGTCAACGCATTCAAATGGTCATTGCTCGTTATACACATATCCTTTATCGAGCTGACTTAGAAACCGCTGAACGCGCTGAACTGTTATTCCAACGCGGTAACGCTTACGATGCCATTGGCTTAAAGAGCCTTGCTGTCATAGACTACAATGAAGCTGTAAGGCTCAAACCGGACTTGGCAGAAGCACATAATTCCATTGGTGTTCATCATATTCAGACAGGTAATTTTCTACAAGCATACGAGTCTTTTGACGCGACACTAGAGATCAATCCTGACTATAACTTTGCTTTACTTAATAGAGGAGTTGCGCTGTATTACGGTGGCCGAAGTACGTTAGCCGCAACAGATACAAAGGCGTTTTGGACGCTGGAAAAAAGCGACCCTTATCGCTTATTGTGGCTGTACATT
Organism: Pseudomonadota bacterium; assembly: GCA_038744645.1. GTDB lineage: Bacteria > Pseudomonadota > Gammaproteobacteria > Enterobacterales > Alteromonadaceae > Glaciecola. Next base: position 6,900 of record JBCDMA010000108.1, read on the forward strand.
ACGGAAGCTAAAAACGATCCAATCGCGGCATTACAAGCACTCGGTGAACGCAAGCAATACGTTACTGACGATACATGGGCAAGCGTGCTTATTGAATTTTATCTCGATGAGGTAAACGAAACGAAAGTCATTGCAAAGCTTTTAGAGAATGTGACCAGCCAAACAGAATTGAATAATCGACTATGCGAAGCCTATTTTTATATTGGAAAATACCACCTGGCGCGCGGGAATAACTTCATCGCACGAAATTATTTCAAGCTTTCGCTTAGCACCAATGTACACGAATTTGTAGAGCATAAATACTCTAGGGTAGAACTGGGCAACTTGCGACGACAACAGTTACAGTAAGCTATAGCTCAGTTTTGCAGTGACTTAGCATCATAGGGAACAGCCGTCGTCGTAATTAATCGTTATTTTTTACCGCAATTCCTAACGTCTTCAGATAACTTGCTCTATTCGTTGATGCTTTTTACTTAGATGTGAGTTGCGACTTTCCAAAATAATGTAATGACAGATAGAGAATCTTCTTCATTGAACACTCGCGTTACCTTTATTGTGCTCGCGTTGTTTTGGCTTACAAACCTCACAATACCGCCTGTTCGATCAGAAACTGATCACCCTTTATATCAATTCATCAAGCAAGACCAGACATACGATTTTAGTTATCTCCCGCAACCCACAGGTGTCACCAGTGGATGCACACAAAATATTCAGTTGATCGCAACGACGCCCGAAAGCGTGATACTAGCTAACGCACTTGTTGATGATTTTTTAAATGATGGGCGATTGGCACCATTGCACATTTGCCTACATAGGCCAATTTGGATTGAATCTACCGCTTTGAAATGTCATTTTGATAACAACACTACACGCAGTGAATGCGACTTATCAAGGATAAAACCTTGGCTATCAATCAATGCCATATCGCACATTGCAATCGTGCTCGACAAAGGAAAAGCATACACCTATCAAGGTATTATGTATCTTGATACTGAGGACGATTATGATGTGTTTGTGCATGAGCTCGCCCATTTTGCGGGGTTTATGGATGAATATGCATTGTCTAGTTCCAGCGCAAATCAACATTGCGACCCGGTCATTGGCATCAATTTGATTCGCCAAAACGGGGAGTCAGAAGCAAAGCAAACCAATTTGGCGTTGTGGGAAGCGCAAGGACTGAAATATACGACATCCACTGCCAAAACATGTGAAAGCGTGGATGTCGTCACGATCAAGCCAAGTGATAAACTGACCTTTATGGAATATCATAACATCGCATATATCCCAGACATTTACCTTTCATTGTGGCATCATCAACTAATAAGTGGTTATCAGTATAATCTAATGAGGCTACGTTTAGGTTTACCCGTCTTGGCGCTACCTGATTTGTAAAGCATTAATTGTCGCTGAGGGTTTCGGCGCGTAATCTATCCACCCACATTTGAGTTGCACCACAAATCGCAACGGGCATTACAATAAAATTAACAATAGGTATTAGAGCGAAAAGATTTACCATTACGCCAAAACTCATGCTTTTCCCAAGATGTTCACGCAGTTTTAGTCGCATTGGCGTGAATCCGATCTTGTGGTTGTCAAATGGATAATCGCAGTACTGAATCGCCATCATCCATGCGCCGAACAAGAACCATAGAACTTGTCCTATGACTGGCAACAAGAAAAAAACGAGGACGAATACCAATGCTCTTGGTATAAAATACAACACCTTTGCCAATTCTCTTTTTAAGGTTCTCGGAATGTCTTTTACGACATCAATAAAACCGTCATCATTCATTGGCACATTGCGCAAATAATGCTCCATTTTTTCACTAAGAAGACCGTTAAACGGTGCAGCGATCCAGTTCGCTAAGGTGCCAAAAATCAGTGCAAAAACAAGTAACACCGTGATCACTGCAATCGGCCATAAGACATAGGATAACCCGTCCTTTAACCACCCAAGAAAATCCGGAATTAAATCAATGATGTAGGTGACTCCGAACTGTATGTAATCAATCAGAAAATAAAAAGCGCCGGCGAAGAGTAAAAAATTTATGATAAACGGAATAAATACGAACCGTCTTATTCCCTTTGTCATAATCAAAGAAAACCCATTTAAAAAGTACCGTGCGCCACTGATGTTGTGTTCAATGGTATGCGGTATTGCGTCTTTATGCTGCGGCATTAAAGCTCCTAAAAACCAGTTGTTCTTAAAAATAGGCGTCGATTTTAACTGCACATGCAATATAGGCAACAAAATGTTCTCTGCGTTACATAGTGCAGTTGATGCAACACGATAATAATGTAACTAAAAGCGTCAACCATTAAACACTCGTGCTAAAGGCCAAAGATACGTCAACGCTATTGAGCATCTTTGCGTCTTAAATTATATTTACAAATATAATAATGATAACTGGTGCAATTCGACACTAGATGCGCTTAAAAAAGATACGCCTCGCCGGATTCAAGTCATTCGTAGATCCCACAAACATACCCTTTCCGGGTGATATGACGGCAATCGTTGGTCCGAACGGTTGTGGAAAATCTAACGTCATTGATGCTGTGCGCTGGGTACTCGGCGAAAGCTCTGCAAAAAACCTCCGCGGTGATGCAATGACGGATGTCATTTTCAATGGTTCCAGTGCCAGAAAACCTGTTTCACAGTGCTCAGTGGAACTTGTGTTTGATAACTCAGCAGGGCGTATAGCCGGCGAATTCGCTCGATACAATGAATTGTCAGTTAAGCGCGTGGTAACGAAAGATGCCATATCCAGCTATTTGCTCAACAGCAGCAAATGCAGAAAAAAAGACATCACAGATTTATTTTTGGGTACCGGACTTGGACCGCGCAGTTATGCGATTATAGAGCAAGGCATGATTTCGCGGCTGATTGAATCAAAACCTCATGAATTGCGCGTGTTCATTGAGGAAGCCGCAGGTATTTCGAAATATAAAGAACGACGCAGAGAAACACAAACGCGGATCCAGCATACCAATGATAACTTGAGCCGCCTGGATGATGTTCGCGGCGAATTATCAGAACAACTTGAGAAGCTCAAACGACAAGCGTCGGCAGCGACAAAATACAAAGCTTTTAAACAAGAAGAGCGGGAACTAAAAGCAAACCTTGCGACCTTGCGATGGATGGCACAAACAAAGGTGGTCGAAATATCAGACAAAGCTATCTTAGATTTTCAGCAACAGCTCAGTGATTTTGTTGCCAGCAGACAGAATGACGAATCAACAATGCAAAGCCTTAAAAATGAACTGTCTATTCTTAAGCAATCTGCATCTGACATCCAAACACGCGTTTTTTCCATCGGCAATGAGATCACTAAAATTGAGCAGTCCCAAATCTTTGCCAAAAAGCGACTGGGTCAGATACAGCAAGAAAAACAACAAATGCACGCTTCTAAAGAAACGCTACATGCAGAAATTCATAGCATAGACGACGAGCTGTCAGAATTGACGTCACAACTTGATGTCCTTGAGCCTGAGAAATTTGTCATCGAACAGCAGTATGAAGAAATTGAAGCGGCGAACATTGAAACGCAAGATCGATTACGCAGTATAGAACAGCAGCACAAAACTGAAGATGATGCATTTTTTCAAAAAAAGCATCAGTTGCAACAGCTACATGGCAAGCTTCAGCAGACACTTTCATTGCAACAGCGTACGCAAGCGCGGATCAGCGAACTTGAAACTGAAAAATCCGAATTGGGCGTGTCCGATGATAATGTTATCGGTGACTTGCGTGTGCTTATTGAGAATGAAAAACGCGCTTTAGCCACCGAAGAAGAGGTGCTGACGGAACAACAAGAGCGCGTTGAAAACGATCAGTTAATTGAGCGTCAGACAGAAAAAGACGTGTCTGATTCGCGAAATGCATTGTTCAGAGAAAATGCACGTTTGGAATCACTATTGGCATTGCAGTCAGAATCGACAAACCAAATAAAGTATCCCGACTGGATTGAAAAGGACAACCTCATCAGTATTTGGCAAGCATTCAGTGTCGATATGGCGTATTCGAAATGCTTAGAGACGGTATTGCAATTGTTTGATCATGTACAAGTCTACAAGGGCGAAAAGCCGTTGGTCGAGCAATGGCAAGCGGGGCCTAGCATAAGTCTCTGGATCCAAGACACGTTTACTGAAGAAAAGGAGCCCGAATCACTGGCGTACTACCTTAAGCAACCAAAGGTTCCACAGATTTTCAATCATATCATTATCACTGATAACCTAAAAATCGCCGCACAACACGCAAGTGAAACGTCCCACTTGAGCTACATTGATAAAGACGGGAATTGGTTGGCGAAATCAATGATGCTCCGCCCAAAAACATCAAAAGGAAAGCTCGAACGCGCAGATGAAGTAAGAAAGGCAGAGGCGAATATTCAAACGCTCAAGGAAGAAATCGGTGCAAAGGACGCTGAGCTTGCGAGTTTATCAGAGGCATTACGCAACCAAAAAAGCATTTTGGCAGCACAAAAAACCAAGCTCGAAGGTGTTAAAAAGGTACTGGGAGAACGAGAAACCAATTTAAAATTTGCTGAGCTTCAGGCCGCTCAGCAAAAAGAGCAACAGGTGAAAATTCTCAATGAGCTTGAAAAACAACGTCTAATAATGAACGAAGAGGCTGAAAGCCTTGACCTCCTTAATTTTCAAATTGAAGAGTTGAGCATTACTGTTGCAGACGGAGAGGACGAAAAACGGCAACGCGAAAGCACAACAGTGCAGCTAAAAGCGGAACTACAAGTGTTGGCAGATAAAATGAGTGCCACACAGTCGGACTTGCATCAACATCAGCTGCAACTTCAGCAAATTAAAAACAGTTTACAACTTGCAAATGAGCAACAGAAAGCCAAGCATCACATGCTCACTTCC
>JBCDMA010000109.1:0-11747 GCA_038744645.1 Pseudomonadota bacterium
AGTTCAAGGGCATCTTCTGCGTTTAAAATTTCATCAGATTCTGCGGAAAGCTCAAGCCCTTCAATATTATCTGTGTCTTCGGCGTTATCAGCGTCTTCGCCTTCAGATTCGTCTGACTCATCAATTGTAATTTCTAGTTCTTCGAGAATTTCATTTGTAAGCTGCGTTATTTCAGCGTCTTTTTCTTGAATCTTCTGCTCAATCATTTCGATGGTGCTATCGTCAACTTCACCATCTTCATTGAGTTGAATCCCTTCAGGGACATCAGATACACCTGCATTAGTATCTGCAGCAATGTCGTTGACTTCAGAAGCTTCGGGCGTTGCTGTGCTGTTCTCTGGTGCTGGTGCAGCTTGAGACTCCGCATCATTGTCTAACGTCGTTTCTGCTGATAAGTCAATCGACTGATTATCAAACTCATCATCGTCTAACGTTATAGCGTCGGCATCGAAATTAACCTTGTCGCTATTGCTTTCGTCGTTTGCTTGTTCGGCATCAGATGTGTCATCAGAAGGTGAATCGGGGACTAGCATTTCATCTTCTAACGACGTGAAATCGTCTACGTTATCATCAACGGGGATTTCATCTAGGCCATCTTCTAACTGGTCCGAAAGAATATCATCTTCTTCTACGTCATCAGATAATGCTTTTAAGAGTTCGTCGGTGTCTTCGTCAATGTCATCAATGGCTTCACCAATGACAAGTTCGTCATCAATAATATCCTCTGAATCTGACGATTCTTTTACAATGGCTGCGTCCTGTGCTACTGGCGCACTTTCAGCTTCAGGTTTGCGTCGTAGTAAAAGGTAAGCGACTAAACCAATGATGATCAATGTACCTGACGTTGATAGAATGATTAAGCCAGTGGGTGAGGTCAACTTATTCAACCAATCATTTTCTGCCGCTTGTGCTTGCTTTTCTTGATCGGCCTTTATTGCTTCAAGCAATTCCCTTTGAGAGGCCAACTCTTCATTTTGGGATTGCAACTCGGCTTCTAACTCAGCCCTTAATTCGTCAACTTCTTTGTTTCTCTGTTCAAGCAGTTCATAAGACTTCTTATTTTCTTCTATTAAATCTTGAACGTTGTCTATAGATGCTGATACTTGGTCTTTTAAAGCTGCAAATAGTCGATTTTGCTGCCTGTTTAATTCATTGAGCTGGTCCTGCAGTTCCTTTTGTGTATTAGATAGGTCCTCTTGATTAACAAGTGGCGGGGCATCCTTTAAATTTTCATCAATTGCGACTAAATCTGGTGAATCGGCTTGCGGTGAGCCTTGCGTAGGTGCAGGTTCTTGAACATTACCGCCAAGCGCTGCAAAACTTCGTTCATCAGCATTTGCTTTCGCTAACGCCCGCTGCGGATCAATTCTCGATATATAGCTATCACTTGGCAATCGCAGCATAGCGCCATTGACCATAGTGTTGAAATTGTTGTTTTCAAAGGACCTGGGATTTAACTGATAGATCGCTAACATCGTTTGATAAACAGTGAACTTGCCGTCTTGTTTATAACGACTTGCAATTCTCCACAGCGTGTCTGAGGAATCTATGGGGCCATAGACGACACCAGAATATGCGTCTGCAGACGCTCTTGGGCCCTGGATTTGAGACTGTGCATTGGCGATTGAAACAAGCAAACTAAGCGCAACGAAAAGCGCAGTGCATAAATTAGCGATTCTTTTCAATGTTACTATTGCCCTTAGTGTCTACATTTAGCACATTCAGATTTATCGATAACCACATTTATCGGCATTCATACAAGATTTGTTATAGCTCTTTTTAACACTACATGTATTCTTCAATTAACGCTTCTGCAATTTGTATGCTGTTAGTGGCAGCGCCTTTGCGTACATTATCAGAAACGACCCATAGATTAATGCCTGAGGGATGTGATATATCGTTTCGAATGCGTCCAACATGGACCCAGTCGTTGCCGCTCGCTTGACATACCTGGGTTGGAAACGCTTCTCTGGTATTGTAGACCTTTATTCCATCATTGTCTGCCAGCAGGGATTGGACGTCTTCTGCGTCAATCGGTTGATGCGTTTCAACGTGAATTGCCTCCGCGTGACCATAAAAAACAGGCACCCTGACGGCGGTTGGATTAACAAGAATACTTTCATCTCCCATTATCTTGCGCGTTTCCCACACCATTTTCATTTCTTCTTTTGTATAGTCATTGTCAAGGAATTCGTCGATTTGAGGAATAACATTAAAAGCAATCTGTCGACTAAATGCATCTGTATTCACCGGTCTTGCGTTTAACAGTTCTGCCGTTTGTCTCGCCAAACCTTCTGTACCCGTTTTGCCGGCACCGGAAACAGATTGATAGGTTGCGACATTAATGCGCGAGATACCTACAGCTTGATGAATCGGATTCAGTGCAACCACCATTTGAATCGTAGAGCAGTTCGGGTTTGCGATGATATTACGATTGCGAAAATCAACAAGCGCTGACTTGTTCACTTCCGGCACGACAAGCGGTATCTCGGGGTCATAGCGAAACTGAGATGTATTGTCGATGATAACACAGCCTTCGTCTGCGGCGAGTGGTGCGTATTTCGCTGATATGGCACCCCCTGCAGAAAAGAAACACAATTGGGCACTTCCCCAATCAAAGGTCTCTGCATCCAATACGGTTATATCGTCACCTTTAAAATTCACTGACTCGCCTGCACTTCTTGCACTTGCCAATGGATACAATGTATTGACCGGGAAATTGCGCTCTGCCAGTAGCTCAATGATAGTTTCTCCAACAAGCCCGGTTGCGCCAAGCACTGCTACATCGTATTTCATTGCCATTACGTTGTCCTTTGGATGGTTGATTCTATTTAATCGAAAAACCTAAACTGCGTAATTGCCGCGCTGCAGACGAATTGTGCATCTCTAGTGAAATTGCATCGAATTCACGCCTTATCGGATAATTACGACGAAACTCACTGAATGAATCCGTATTTGACATGCACTGCCTAAACGCCGCTTCATCTTTACTTATATTATAAAAACAACGGCATAATTCCATGAGTCTGTGTTGAGATATACCGTCGTTTTCGATTTGCTGCAATGCGTGTAGTAAAGGCTCAGTGGGCGCCATGTCAGGTAAAAAATTTATTAGGTGCCGATCGATATCTTTTTTGATTAGCGCACACAGTTGTTGATATAACATTTCAGTGCCTCGCGCTTTTCCCTCTAGTGTGTGTCCCGCGATATGTGCAGTTGCGATATCCGAAGCATTGATAAGGTCTTTATTTACATTGGGTTCGTTTGGCCAACAGTCAATAACCAAAAATAGGTCATTTTTTAACTGTAGCAAGGCTTCTGGATCAATCACGTCTCCGCGACACGCATTGATTAACACCTGCCCTGCAGACATCTGACCTAGCAGTTTGGCATTGAGCATATGATATGTTGGGTCTTCACCTTCTCTAGTGAGCGGAACGTGCAAGCTTACAATATCTGCATTCAGCGCTTCTTCCAACGCGGCTGATTGAAACTGGGTTTCTCGCCTAGCGCGTGGCGGGTCGCAATTGATGGTGCGCATACCAAAATATTGCATTAGGTTAGCCACACGCGAACCAACTTGACCTGCGCCAACAATGCCTAAGGATTTATTCGAAAGTGAAAAGCCAACGTTTTCAGCGGCTGTCAGCAAAGCGCAACAGACGTATTCTGCAACGGCTCTGGCATTGCAACCCGGTGAAGCCATCCATTTCACGCCTGCATTTTCGATGGCATTAACGTCAAAATGATCAAATCCCGCCGTAGCGGTACCTACTATTTTGAGCTTGGGGGCTTGTGTAAGCAGTTGTTGATTGATTTGCGTTGTAGATCGCACCAGCAAGATATCAGCGCTAGCCAGTGCTGACGCCTCTAGACTGCCGGCAGAGAAACTGGAAAGGCGACCCAATCCATCAAAAAACTCCACCGCATATGGCATTGCACTATCATAGAGGATGTTCATTCAATGCTGAGCTATAGGTCGCAACCCCGTATTCTAATGCTTTTTAAATATGAGAGTAGCGTTTGTTCCGCCAAATCCAAAGCTATTTGACATTGCCAAATTGATGTTGGCTTCGCGTGGTGAATGCACGATATCAAGGCCCTGCGCCTTTTCATCGAGGTTTTCAATATTGATAGATGGGCAAATAAAGTTATTCTGCATCATCAATAGGGAAAATATGGCTTCATGCACGCCTGCAGCACCTAATGCGTGACCAGTGAGCGATTTTGTAGCGCTGATCGCCGGGCAATCACTGCCAAACACTTCTTGAATGGCCTTCAATTCCTGGACATCGCCCACAGGTGTTGAGGTACCATGCGTGTTCAGATAATCGATTCTTTCATCAACTGAGTTTAACGCCATACGCATACAACGCACTGCGCCCTCGCCTGATGGCGCTACCATGTCGTAACCGTCAGATGTCGCACCGTACCCGACAATCTCAGCGTATATTTTTGCGCCTCTGGCAATGGCATGCTCTAACTCCTCAACCACGACCATGCCGCCCCCACCAGAACTAACAAAACCGTCGCGATCAGCATCATAGGTACGTGATGCCAACGCAGGCGTGTCATTGTATTTGGTCGACAGCGCACCCATTGCATCAAATTGCCCGGATAAGGCCCAATGTAATTCTTCTCCGCCACCTGCAAAGACAATATCTTGCTTACCCAGTTGAATTAACTCCATCGCATTGCCAATACAATGGGCACTGGTTGCACATGCCGATGAAATAGAGTAGTTAATACCGCGTATTTTAAAGGGTGTCGCCAAACAGGCTGAGACAGTGCTTGCCATGCATCGCGTGACCATGTATGGACCCATTCGCTTGACACCACGTTTTCTCGCAATATCAGCAGATTCAACTTGGTTCTGCGAGGACGCGCCACCCGATCCCGCGATAATACCGGTTCTTTCATTTGAAACTTGATCTTCTGCTAGGCCAGAGTCTTCGATGGCTTGTTGCATTGACAAGTATGCATAGGCTGCAGCATCGCCCATGAATCGCAATGTCTTTCTATCAATCATTTCTGCCAAGTCAAGTTGCACATTACCCCACACTTGACTGCGAAGTCCCAAATCAGCGAATTGCTGTGAGAATCGAATGCCTGACGTTCCGTGACGAAGCGATTGTTCGACTTCAGCGGCATTGTTGCCGATGCTTGAAACAACGCCAATGCCGGTAATTACTGCTCTTTTCATGTTTTGTCCAATTGATTGTGGGAGCATTCAGCGGTCATAGGTTAGCCGCATGCACGCACAAGTGATATGCTCTTTTAATTATACTGCACCTGTGAGCGCTAATTGTCATATATAATGATTCGAAAATAAACAGTTCATAGAATGAAACTTCAATTTGCAGACCTTGCGCTAGACAACGCAAACGTGCCCGTCGCAACCAAATTTGATGACGTCTATTTTTCCAAAGACGATGGCATTGCAGAGAGCGAATACGTATTTTTTAATGGTAATCAACTTGCGGAGCGCTGGATACACCATGAAAATACAAGCTTTATCATCGCTGAAACAGGTTTTGGCACGGGATTAAACATTGCATTAGCGATAGATAAGTTCCTCCACTTCCGCCAAACACACCCGGCCAGTCGTCTTCAACACCTGCATCTAATAAGTTTCGAATTACACCCAATTGCGCATAGTAATTTGCAAAAAATAGTTAGCCATTGGCCACAATTTGAGCAAACGTATCGCGCTATTCTTGCAGCATATCCCCCTAATTTAGCAGGAACTTATAGAATTGAGATGTATGACGGTCGAGTCACTCTTGACCTTATATTGGGTAACATTGCTGACACCATTATCAATGTGAGTCGCCCCTTAGCTGGGATTGATGCATGGTTTTTAGATGGCTTTGCTCCCAGTAAAAACGAAGCGATGTGGCAAGATGCAGTGTTTAGACAGATCCAACGATTGAGTCATGAAGGCACGACCATTGCCACCTTCACAAGTGCCGGGTTTGTCAGACGCGGGCTTGAAGCTGCTGGTTTTAATATAAGTAAAACACCAGGATTTGGGCGCAAACGCGAAATGATCACTGGTGTTATGACAACAAACCTTGTTCTCGACGAACCGCGCTACTCTTTGCGCACAGGTGCAGCGGAAAAAAATCATTGTACGGTTGTCGGCGCTGGGATCGCTGGCCTGTTGACGTGCTTGGCTTTGCTGAAACGCGGTCTGCGCGTCACACTGCTATGCAAAAAAGACATTGGAGATGGCGCGTCTGGCAATCAGTTGGCTGGGTTTTATCCGCAGCTACAGGCCGAATATTCGATTCAGAGTCAATTCTATTGGACGTGCTTTTGTTATGCGTATCAATTTTATCGCAATTTACATACGCATTGTGCGTTTGACCATGCGTTCGATGGCGCATTGCTACTGGGTTTTAATGAAAAACAAACCGAACGCATTGCAAAAATGCAAGCTCGCCAGCTTTGGCCGGAAACGCTGGCGACATTCGTTGACGCCGATAAAGCATCACAAATCGCAGGAATTTCAATCCCGCATGGCGGCCTTTTTCTCAAAGATGGTGGATGGGTATCTCCTATAAGCCTGATCAATGCGGCATTTGAATCATGCAGTCACTATGACGATTTTACGTTTCACAAGGAAACCGAACTCGTTGATTTTATCAGCAATGAACAAGATGTTTCGCTTGTCCTAAGAACGCACAACAAAGACATCCAACATAAAACCACGGATGCACTCGTGATTGCCGCTGGCGCTGATGCAGGTAGGTTGTTAGACGGATTTGATTTGCGATTAACCAGAGGACAGGTAGAGTTTTTACCCACGTCCGATGACATGCAACACTTGCAAACACTGGTTTGCCACAAGGGATATTTCACACCAAGCTACAATGGCTACCATGCCCTTGGTTCCACCTATGTGAAAAATGAAGTGAATACAGATACACACCCAACGGAAACCTTGGAAAACATCAATACGCACAAAAGTGCAATGCCCGGCAGTCATTGGGCTCGCTATCTCGATGCTGCGTTAAATGCAAAAAATGCCTTTTCTCGAGCGAGTATTCGATGCTCGACACCTGATCATTTACCCATCGTAGGAAACATCCCCGATATCGCAAAGCAAAACGCCGACTATGCACCGCTTAGCCTTGGAAAACCATCTAATAAGAAACCTAAAAATCGAGATAATTGCTTTGTTATTGGTGGGTTGGGATCACGAGGATTCACCACAGGCCCTTTGTGCGCGGAATTAATCGCTGCACAAATCACTGAACAACCGCTTCCATTTAGCACGACGCTATTGAACGCGCTAAATCCTAACCGATTCCTAATAAGAGCACTAAAGCGCGCATAAGATCAGTTATTTAATCGATGCGCCCTGGCGCTCTAGTAGCCTCGTGCCATAAATGGCCCGTTGACCTTAGTCACAATGTATTCAGGCACGGTCAAATGCGCAGATGCAATTACACGATTATCACCAATAGACATGATCCTGGCACTGACGAAAGTACCGTCTGCTTTCTCAATTAAGGTACCAGACAAGACATGGTTCATCTGTTGGACGGAAGAGAGCTGCACGACATCTCGAGAAAACGCAATATCGCCGCGAGTCGACACGGTAAGGGCTGGTTTTAACTTGTGGTCTATCACACCAATCCCATATTTTTGCATCTCGACAATCATGTATTCAGAAAGCTTATTGCCAAACACGGTTGTATTTTGAAGACTCTCATCCAAGACAACAAAGGAGCTAACACCAATGCGTATTTCGTCGCTTATGCCGACAGCATTTTTCATCATTGCTAGCATCAGTTGAGCCGCGTAGTCTTCAAGCCCTTTATGCGTAAAGCTGGGACGATAAAGCGTTGGGTTCGCCGCGCTCGAATATACGCTCCCTCCATGTTCTGCTTGCATCGTGGGCTTCCCATTTGATGGATAGTTATCAATGCCTATTTTTCGATTGCCAGCACCGTTTTCATCGGCTAATTCAGGCGGCAATTCACCTGCCAAGTTATATTCTTCGCGCATCAAATCTGCGATGGTTTGTGGCGGCTTATAACCTGCCATAAGCATGGTACCCAGCGTACATCCTTTGAGCAGAATGAGGGCAAATAGTAAAGACAGCGTTATCAATGTTCTCATTGTTTTATTCATCGTGGATTTATCTGTTTAATGCTCATCTCGTTATCGGGTTTGACTAATTTAATCCGTGTTATTCGCCACTTGAAATGATGCGAACACCATCTACCACTTCACTCTGACGGCTAGAGCTACTGGGAATAAGCGCGTCGACAATGTAATAGGGAATAAAACTTTGCGCGCTTGCAACAACGACTTTTGATTGCATCCCCAACATTTTTGCATTGGCAATGTAACCGCCCTGATGCTTTGTTAAGGTGCCTGTAAGTACATATTGAATAGGCGTGCTAGAGGTTAAATCAAGATAATCGCGGGATAGAATAAAATCGCCCGTTTCAGCAACAGTGATGTAGTCAGTGGCTTTAAACTCTACGACCGGCATTCTGAACTTGTGGAATTCATGTATGAACGATTCGGTCATTTGTTTGCCCAATAAGTTCGTTTCCTTAAGATCACTGTCAATCAACACAAAGTTTGTTATTGCTACAGGTGTCCGCTCGGTGACATATTCCATGTTTGCAACCAGGTTTTGTGCCATGTCTCTAACATAGTCACCAACGTGATTGACAAATGGCATGCTCGCGTATGTGCCAGATGACTTAGCCATGATTGGCGGCCTTCTCAACGCACCAAAGGCGTCGGCTTGCATATTTGATTGAAACATAGGATCTGATGTTGCAGTTGACGACGAATCAGCGGTTAACACATCAACCACCTCAGCATTGCCGTCGGCGTTCGTTTTGTCATTTTCTACGCCGTCTTGACCATAAAAAATGCCGGATACCAGTGGAATTTTCGGCACACTTGCACAGCCACTGAATATCACCAAAATTGATAAAAACAAAACGTGTTTCATTGCCTAGTCTCCAGATCTTGGTCGATGTATAGGTGGTTTTTCTGTTCGATAAAGCATGCCATTGCGAGACGTGATCTGTTCATCTCGCCAAAACAATGCTGCCGGAAAAAATTTCGTCGCTGCTGCAATCACGTCTTTGTTTCTTACATTAATGATTCTCGCATTTACCATCGCCCCTTCTTCCTGCTCAGTAATTGTGCCCGTAATATAAAAATCGACGTTCTGGTTGTTGCGAAGGTGCGCTAGATTTCTTGAAAGTGCCCGGTCTGAGTCGACATTCATGATGATGCTATTTGCAGCTTTGAAGTCCTGTGCGACAAACCCGCGACGCACAGCTTCTGTCGTCAGTCCTTGCTCTAGCTGATGCCCCAGTAACATCAAAGGGCCTTGCTGCGAAAGATCGGTTTTCAGCGTCGTAACTGGCACAAAACCTGCGACGGCTAGCCTGAATTGCCTGTCAGCGGCTACATTGAAGAAGAGTTCATTTGCTAGTTGATGTACATAAAGCTCTGAATTACCTAGGAGTGAAGGTCTTGTATTGTTGACCGATGTATCTTTTTGACTCAACAAACTCGAACAGCCATTCAACGTTAAAATAACGAGAATACATGCTAAACAGAAGACAAAAGTAACAAGGTTGTTCAAATACTTTCTCATTTGTTTTCTCTACACTGCGATCTCACTGAAAACGTGGGGCGTTAAAAAAAGAAGCGCTGACAATCACGTTCAATGCACTATTAACTAAAGCAATGCAAAACCGGTTCCAACATTAAAAACAAAAGAAATTCAAAAACCGAAATCGTCCACAGAAGAGAGAACTAAAGGAATGTAGAGAAGCATATTTATTTATCGATGAGTGTTTAGCAGCGTACCGCAATGCGTAGTTATGCCAGTTACGGCAATCACGGCAACTACTTGCCGACAAAAACACAATACTAATTGATAAATATCAGCATACCCGTTTATTTGAGCTCAAGGAGTGCGTTAAATAGTGACAATACGTCGGTTACGTCATCACTAGCGAGTTCATTGTTATCAATTGCGCTATCTATGCTTGTTTTGAGCGCGTCTTCAAATGTACGCTTGAACGTATCAAATTGTGAATTACCCGATTTGGACACACTGTGGGAATCAATACCTTGTAGCGTCTGCGCTGCGACAACTGAAAAATGGCCATGAATATAGCTTGCAGCGAATAACTCTTGG
Organism: Pseudomonadota bacterium; assembly: GCA_038744645.1. Taxonomy (GTDB): domain Bacteria; phylum Pseudomonadota; class Gammaproteobacteria; order Enterobacterales; family Alteromonadaceae; genus Glaciecola. Next base: position 10,190 of record JBCDMA010000109.1, read on the forward strand.
TCGGTACCTTCGTCGATAAACCGATCTAAATATGCCTCTTTACGCTCAAGATAGGCGTCTATGTCTTCGTTGAACAACTGCAATCAACCTCTTACAAAATACAGCACTTTGTCTCTATAGCCTGTGACTACACCAATGGGCCCAGCAAGGTCCTTGTCGAGTGCAGGATCTCCGGTATCCGCAATAAAACCTCCGTCACCAAGCCCTTTTAACTTTGATTTAGTCGCAACAATCAGCAGGTCTTTCCGCTGAATTCGCTTAATAAAATCGACACTTAGCTGCTGATTGCCTCGACCAAAGATGTGCCCTTGACCACCAATAGCAGTGATCACCAGTTTACACGGCATATCTTGTGTGATTGCCATCAATTGCTGACTCGTCACATCTTTGGCAATAACTTTGCCGTTAAGAACAATATCGACACCTAATAGCGTATTTTCAAGACCCAATTCGCGCATGATTGCATCAACCGTGCTGCCTGATCCCATAACGAAACAACATTCTTGTTCTTCATCCATTTGCTCTTTGATATCATCGGCAATATCTATTAGGACTAGCTCGTCTTGCTCTTTCCCCCCTGATTTGACTGCCTGAATGTAAGCAAGATCAGCAGGTACCATCAATTCACCATAGTACTTTGCGGTTACTATGCCTTCTCTGAATTTGTTTTCATCAATATCTCTAACTTCAGCCGGCATGAGTGACACCAGTTCATGATTCAGAATTTTAACGAGAATCTCACCCGCCCCTTGCGGCGTAATCGCGTATACACCGCTATGTATTTTGCATCCCGCAGGCACCCCAATCACGGGCACTTGCTGTGGGTCCGCCTCAACAATATTACGCGCCGTACCATCGCCACCCGCAAAGATGAACAGCTCAATATTATGTGACAGCAAAGCATGCGCCGCAGAGATAGTATCATCAGCTTCTGTTTGCGAAACTTGTGGTGTATAAACCACTTTGTAAGGTAAGCCAAGCTGCTGACAAACCGCCTCACCCATCTCACCCGATGCTGTAAAAATCTCGAATGAATCTGCGTGATCGACTGCCTTGCTAAGCGCAACGCTCATTCTAGGTAGCGCGTTCTTCGCGGCACCGGCGCTCAGTGCTTTTTCTCTTATCTCAGCACCATCACTGCCTTTTAGCGCAAGCGCACCACCAATGCCTGCATATGGATTAACCAATACCCCTATTCGCAATCGATGCAATCTGAGACTCCATCAACGTTATTTCTAGAGCCGAGTTGCAGAGCATCACACTGATGTAGGTCACTCGGATCCAAATTTGTGTTTATGTTCACATCCAGTGCATTAAGCCCTTGCAGAAATAGCGCTGCTCTTGCAGGCATACCGTCTCGCATGAATTTTTCTGACTGCGTCAATACAGCATCTCTAAATGGTTTAATATCGTGGTCGAGCAACGAGAAATTATCAACGCTGACCCGAAATGCAATGCCACACGCTCGGCTGAATAAATGCTCAAGTGCTTGCGGCTTCACCTCCACCTTTTCAAATAGCAGTTGCTCGGATTTGTCTCTGTCGTCAGGTGAGTACCA
>JBCDMA010000110.1:0-11746 GCA_038744645.1 Pseudomonadota bacterium
TTCAGATACTTTGATTGAAACAACGCCTTTTGTGGCTCTGCTTTTTGCTGGGTATTCACTGATTGGGGTTCGCTTACCGTAACCGTTTTGTGTCGCGGTCAAAATATGCCCATCACCTTGTGGGACAATCAGCGAAACAACTGCTTCGTTTTCCTCTAGCTTAATGCCGCGAACACCTGTTGCCGTGCGTCCCATAGCGCGTACTTGCGCTTCGCTAAATCTCACCACTTTACCTGCGTCTGAAAACAGCATGATTTCATTGCTTCCATCGGTTAAATCAACACCGATGAGTTCATCGCCATCATTTAAATTGACGGCGATGATTCCGTTGGCTCTAGGACGTGAATATTCTGTCAATTCCGTTTTTTTAACGGTCCCTTTTCGAGTGGCCATCAATACGTGCTTACCTGCTTCAAATTCTTGTATGGGTAAAATCGCAGTGATACGCTCTCCCTCTTCCAATGGCAATATGTTAACGATAGGTCTTCCCCTGGCGTTTCGACTGGCCAGCGGCAATTGATACACTTTCAGCCAATACAACCTGCCGCGCGTAGAGAAACACAAAATGTGATCATGGGTATTTGCAACCAGTAAACGTTCAATGAAATCTTCTTCTTTCATTTTTGTCGCAGATTTGCCTTTGCCGCCACGGCGCTGCGCTTCGTAATCAGAGAGTTTTTGGTATTTTACGTAGCCTTCACGGGATAGCGTAACGACAACTTCTTCTCGTTCTATGAGATCTTCTATGTCGATATCATGTGAAGCTGCGGTGATTTCTGTGCGTCTTTCATCGCCAAATTCATCTCTTATTGCAACAAGCTCTTCGGTGATTACTTCCATCAAACGCGCAGAACTTGACAATATTTCCAACAATTCCGCAATCACTTCAATAAGCTGTTTGTACTCATCCAGGATTTTTTCATGTTCAAGGCCGGTGAGTTTATTTAGTCTCAGATCTAAAATAGCCTGTGCCTGTGTTTCAGTGAGATGGTAGCTGTTCTCAATAATGCCAAACTCGTCTGATAACCAATCTGGTCGCGCAGCATCAGTACCTGCGCGCTCTAGCATATCTGCGACGTCACCTAACGCCCAAGCCGTTTCGACCAATGCTTTTTTAGCATCAGCCGGACTCTTACTGCTTTTTATCAGCTCAATCACTGGATCAATATTAACCAGAGCAATGGCGAGTCCTTCGAGGATATGCGCTCGTTCACGCGCTTTTCGCAATTCAAATACCGTACGCCGCGTGACAACTTCACGGCGGTGCAATATGAATGACTCTAGAATTTGTTTTAAGTTGAAGACTTTTGGCTGGTTTTTATCCAACGCAACCATGTTGATACCAAACACGGTTTGCAACTGTGTATTGGCATATAAGTGGTTTAATAGGACTTCTCCGGATTCGCTGCGTTTTACTTCTATAACAATGCGCATGCCGTCTTTATCCGACTCGTCTCGCAGCGCAGCGACACCTTCGATCCGCTTCTCTTTCACCAGTTCGGCGATCTTCTCTATCAATCGAGCTTTGTTAACTTGGTAGGGTATTTCATTGACGATAATGGTTTCTTTGCCATTGTCTTCTTGTTCAATGGTCGCGCGCGCGCGCAAATAAATTTTTCCGCGACCCGTCTTGTATGCATCGATGATACCTTTTCGGCCACTGATCAGCGCCGCCGTCGGAAAATCAGGCCCAGGAATATGCTCAATGAGATCTTCAATTTCCAAATCTGGATTTTCAATCAATGCAATGCAGCCATTGATCACTTCCGTCAAATTGTGCGGTGGCACATTTGTCGCCATACCAACAGCGATACCGGAAGAGCCATTGATGAGCAGGTTCGGCAGTTTCGTCGGTAAAACTTCGGGGATAAGTTCATTGCCGTCATAATTCGGCACAAAATTGACGGTTTCTTTTTCTAAGTCGGCTAAAAGCTCGTGAGCAATTTTGGCCATGCGCACTTCGGTATACCGCATCGCCGCGGGTGAATCGCCATCAACTGAACCAAAGTTACCTTGTCCGTCAACGAGCATATAACGCAGTGAAAATGGCTGCGCCATTCTTACAATCGTATCGTAAACGGCCGAGTCTCCATGGGGGTGATATTTACCGATGACATCACCAACGACACGAGCTGATTTTTTATACGCCTTGTTGTAATCGTTTTTCAGCTCGTTCATCGCAAATAATACCCGACGATGCACCGGTTTAAGCCCATCTCTTACATCGGGCAAGGCACGCCCAATAATTACGCTCATTGCATAATCAAGGTAGCTGTTTTTTAATTCTTCTTCGATCGTGATTGGAGAGATTTCTTTCGCGTTATCGCTCATAGAAAGTTTGGTCCTTATTTATGCATTCGCATCGCTTGTGATCTGCCCGGTAAAACCACATAAATAGTTGGATATGCGCTTGGATAAGCACTTAACAATCAGCGTAGTTCAACACCGCTAGACTGATCCTTTGATTTAGCCTGCATAATCACTGTTGAGATGGATGTTTTATTATTATCACCTTTACTCAGCTCATGGATGATATCATAATTTTTCGACAAGGTATGTGTGGAGTAATTTATTATTTTTGCAGTACCTTTGCGTCACTGAGATTGCCATTCGCAGCGCAGATTGATACCCTTTTTTCATTCTCGTCCTTCGCCCTTTTTATCTGATAAACGGAATCATTGTTACGACCGTATTAGTTAAATAAATGCAATAAGTGAGAAATGCTTTGCAAAGCTTAGAAAACAACATAGACATAGAAGAATTGAATAAATTTTCTACCTTAGCATCGCATTGGTGGGACAAAAGTGGCGCGTTTAAAAGCCTTCACGACATCAATCCGTTGAGAGTAGATTACGTTGCAGACCAAGCAGACGGACTATTTGCTAAGACAATACTGGATATTGGGTGTGGCGGCGGTATTTTGTCTGAAGCATTAGCGGCAAAAGGCGCAGCGGTGACAGGGATTGATATGGTCGAAGCGTCCATTGAGGTGGCTAGATTACATCTTTTGGAGTCAGGGGTTGATGTCAATTATCAATTATCCACCGCGGAAGCCTGGGCCGAAAAGCACCCTCAACAATACGACGTCGTGTGTTGCTTGGAAATGCTTGAACATGTACCAGATCCAGCGTCCATCGTGAAATCTGCAGCCAAATTGGTCAAACCTGGCGGCACTGTCGTGTTTTCAACCATTAACAGAAATGCAAAATCCTTCTTGATGGCCATTGTCGCTGCGGAATACGTCTTAAATTGGGTGCCTAGAGGAACACATGATTATAAAAAGTTATTGAAGCCTTTTGAATTAACATCAATGTTAGATGGTACCGCGTTGGACGCTGAAGACTTAATGGGCCTTCATTACAATCCTTTGTTAAATAAATACTTTTTGAGTAATAAGAACATTGATGTCAATTACTTTTTAGCCTGCTCAGCGAAAAAAACCTGAGATCAATAATACCAAATGTCGATTGAAATGGCTGGTTATTATTCATGCAACCCAAACCAAATATCGTAGATTTGAGGTGCGTTTTTAATGATAAATTTGTCTAAGAAAACGTATTTTAGGATATATAAATTATTTACTTTTTCTTAACTTATTGAAAAGCATTGCGTTAGTCAGCCATCCGATTTTGGTGTTTAAATTTATTTGCAGTAAAACTATCAAAACACAATATGTAGTGGTTGCAAAGACAAGAAAGACTCATTATCTTGTGATTGATGGAAGCAACGCGTCAATCCTTTATTCTTCCTAACGCAGCACCATTATTCTCCATGTGGTCTGTTTCGAAGCGTTCGAAACGATAATAATAAATGAGCGAAACAATAATGACTAATGATCTTCTAGTAACGAAACGCGATGGATCGCAAGAAGTAATTGACCTCGATAAAATTCACAAAGTCGTCACCTGGGCTGCCAATGGACTTGAAAACGTATCTGTATCTCAAGTGGAAATTAAAGCCCAGATTCAGTTTTATAACGGTATTAAGACATCAGAAATTCATGAAACACTGATCAAATCGGCCGCTGATTTAATCTCAACGGAATCACCTGATTATCAATACTTAGCCGCACGGTTAGCGGTATTCCATTTGCGCAAAAAAGCCTACGGTCAATTCGAACCGCCGTCGCTGTACAACCAAGTCAAATCGATGGTACAGCAGGGTAAATACGATGAACACCTACTGACTGATTACACCGAAGAAGAATTCGACAAGATGAACGAATTCATCGATCACAGTAGAGACATGAATTTCAGCTATGCAGCGGTGAAGCAGCTAGAAGGCAAATACCTTGTACAAAACCGCGTCACTAACGAGATATATGAGAGCGCGCAATTTCTATACATGTTGGTCGCCGCGTGTTTATTCGCCAACTATGACAAGACAACGCGATTAAACTATATTCGACGTTTCTACGACGCAGCCTCACAGTTCAAGTTATCACTGCCAACACCGATTATGTCCGGTGTAAGAACGCCAACAAGGCAATTTAGCTCTTGTGTGCTTATTGAGACTGGCGACAGTTTAGACTCAATCAATGCTACTGCCAGTGCAATCGTGAAATACGTCAGCCAACGTGCTGGTATTGGTATAAATGCAGGACGCATCCGCGCGCTAGGTAGTCCTATAAGGGGCGGTGAGGCATTCCACACGGGCTGTATCCCTTTTTATAAGTATTTTCAAACGGCAGTGAAAAGTTGCTCTCAAGGCGGCGTTCGAGGAGGTGCAGCAACGCTTTTTTATCCGCTGTGGCATTACGAAGTCGAGAATCTCGTCGTATTGAAAAATAATCGAGGTGTTGAAGAAAACAGAGTCAGGCATCTCGATTATGGCGTGCAGTGTAACAAACTCATGTACACGCGTATGATCAAAGACGAGCATATCACCTTGTTCAGTCCATCAGACGTTCCTGGATTGTATGATGCGTTTTTCCAAGATCAAGAAGCGTTCGAACGCCTTTATGTACAGTACGAAAATGATGAATCTATTCGCAAGAAGCGCGTGCGAGCCATTGAGCTATTTAGTCAATTTATGCAAGAGCGCGCAAGTACTGGACGAATCTATTTACAAAATGTCGATCATTGCAATACGCACAGTCCTTTCGATGCAAGCGTTGCGCCCGTCAGGCAGAGCAACCTGTGTCTCGAAATCGCACTGCCGACTAAACCACTGCAAAATGTCGATGATGCTGAAGGTGAAATTGCGCTATGTACGTTAAGTGCATTCAATTTAGGTGCTATAACGCATTTAGATGATTTTGAAGAATTGGCCGATCTCGCTGTGAGAGCACTTGACAGTTTGCTTGATTATCAAGATTACCCCGTTCCTGCGGCGCTTACTGCCACCATGGGCCGGCGAACATTGGGCATTGGTGTCATTAACTTCGCCTATTATCTTGCGAAAAATGGCGTTAAATATTCAGATTCTAGCGCCAATCCGTTGGTCCATCGCACATTTGAAGCTATCCAATATTACTTGCTCAAAGCATCCAATAATTTGGCCAAAGAAAAAGGCGCATGTCCCAAGTTCAACGAAACAACATACGCTAAAGGGATCTTGCCTATAGACACCTATAAAAAAGATATCGACAAAATATGCAGAGAACCCTTGCATTGTGATTGGGAATCGCTGCGTGCCGATATCAAAACGCATGGGCTTAGAAATTCCACACTGTCTGCGCTTATGCCGTCGGAAACGTCATCACAAATATCAAACGCCACTAATGGCATTGAGCCTCCGAGAGGACACATCAGTGTTAAGACCAGTAAAGATGGCGTGTTAAAGCAAGTCGTGCCCGAATACCAACGGTTAAAAGATCAGTATGAACTACTCTGGGATATTCCATCGAATGATGGCTACCTTCAGCTCGTTGCCATTATGCAGAAGTTTATTGATCAAACTATTTCTGCTAATACCAGCTACGATCCGTCCAAGTTTGAAGGCAATAAAGTGCCAATGAAGCTCTTGTTGAAAGATCTATTGACGACCTACAAACTGGGTATCAAAACGCTGTATTACCATAACACAAGAGATGGTGCAGCAGAACAGTCCGCTGCTGAAGCGAAAAGCTCGCAATCAGAACCATTGCCGCAAACAGAAATCGTGCAAGACGATGATGATTGTGCTGGCGGTGCGTGTAAAATATAACAATGATCATAATGCGTTAAAGGTACAATTAAATGAAATACACCACATTCAATCAACAACCCGTTGATACAATGAAAGAATCGATGTTTTTCGGTAGCCCAGTGAACGTTGCACGTTATGATCAACAACGCCACCCTATTTTTGAAAAACTCATCGAAAAGCAAATATCGTTTTTTTGGCGTCCTGAAGAAGTCGATGTCAGTAAAGATCGCGTTGATTTTCTTAAATTATCGGAAGCAGAACGACATATTTTCACGTCTAATTTGAAGTACCAAACGCTGTTGGACTCAATTCAAGGGCGTAGTCCAAACATTGCATTTCTGCCTATTATTTCGTTGCCCGAGGTAGAAACCTGGGTAGAAACATGGTCGTTTTTCGAAACGATACATTCGCGATCATATACACACATCCTTAGAAATTTATTCAGCGACCCAAGCGAAGTATTTGACGATATTGTGTTGAACACTGAGATCCAAAAACGCGCGACGGATATCTCCAAATATTATGACGACCTAATCTTCTATACGCAGCTGTATCAGACACACGGCATTGGCACGCATCTCGTTGAGGGAAAAACCTACAACGTGAACATCAGATTATTAAAAGAAAAATTGTTTTTATGCATGAATTCGGTAAATGCATTGGAAGCGATACGATTTTATGTGTCTTTTGCCTGTACCTTTGCGTTTGCAGAAAGAGAGCTAATGGAAGGCAACTCCAAAATTATCAGGCTCATTGCTCGGGATGAGAACATTCACCTGTCCTCCACGCAACACATACTCAATCTATGGGCAAAAGGCAAAGACGATCCTGAAATGGCTGAAATTGCCAAAGAAAAGGAAGACGAAGCGAAGCAAATCTTCTTGCTAGCGGTTGAACAAGAAAAGCAGTGGGCAAACTACCTCTTTAAAGACGGCTCTATGCTGGGACTTAATGAAGAGATCCTTTGCCAATATGTTGAATACATTGCCAATCAGCGCATGTCGGCTATAGGCTTGGGGCAGCCATTTAACATTGCCAGTAATCCATTGCCTTGGATGAACAATTATCTTGTATCTGACAATGTGCAGGTAGCACCACAAGAAACGGAAATTAGCAGCTATCTCGTCGGTCAAATAGACAGCGAAGTGGACTCAGAAGATTTTCAAGAGTTTGAATTATAAGTGATAATTGACGACAAACAGCCGCAGGTATGTGTGAATGCAGATACCTGCTTTTCTTTTTCTGGAGATGACAATCTGCTGATCGCATTGGAAAAGCAAAACATTGATGTGCATTTTCATTGCAGAGAAGGCTTTTGTGGCGCTTGTCGAACGAAGCTGATCAAAGGCAACGTAGAATACGTGATTGACCCACTCGCGTTTATTGACGATGATGAGGTGTTGGTCTGCTGTTGTATACCCGTAGGTGATGTCGAGTTAAAAACCTATTAGCCTCACAACTTTTCGCAACTAGATGTTCTTTGCCTAGAGATCCAGTCCGATCCGTTTAGCAATTTCTATATATGACTCGACAACCGAGCCCAGTCCTTGTCTAAATCTATCCTTATCTAGCTTTTTCTTCGTATCGATATCCCATAATCGACAACCATCGGGTGTGAATTCATCGCCAAGGACAATAGCGCCGTCGTGAAAAACACCGAACTCTAATTTATAATCAACCAGATGCATATTGCCTTGTGCAAACAGTGGCGACAATATTTCATTGATACGAAACGTGAGAGACTTCATTGTGTCTATCTGTTCTTGTGTTGCCCAGTTAAACGCAAGCGCGTGACTTTCATTGACCATAGGATCGTGTAACGCATCATTCTTGAGAAAGAATTCAAATGTCGGTGGCGTTAGCTGCCGCCCTTCTTCTATTCCCAGCCGTCGACACAGAGATCCCGCCGCATAATTTCGCACAACGCATTCCAATGGGATCATGGATAGTTTTTTGACAACACTTTCGTTATCAGACAATAAGGATTCCACTTGTGTCTGCACACCCTCGCGTTCCAACGCTTGCATAATAAAGTGATTGAACTTGTTGTTCACTTCGCCCTTGCGTTCGAGCTGCTCAATCTTTTCACCGTCAAAAGCGGATGTATCGTTTCGAAACTCTAAGATGAGTTTGTGCTCATCGTCAGTATGAAAAACTGTTTTGGCTTTGCCTCGGTAAAGTTCTTCGCCTTTGGTTATTTGCATTCCATCTCCAGCGTACTATTCACGCTTAAAACTCTAAACTATCATCTGCCATCATTTTGGAGAAAACTGGGAAAATTGAGACAACCTTGTCGTCACTGAAGGCACTGTCATCAATTTCTTTAAAGGTGACGGCCGTGTTGCCGTCTTTTGGTTCGACAAGCATTCGATACTCGCCTTCATCAAGGTCTAAATCGTTCGAACCCAAGAGCTTCGAGAACCACGAGGTTTGACCAACGTAATTTGCGAATATCAAACCAGCTGACTGGTCAAGATCCACAACCACAAAACCCATCTCTGTTAGTACGAGCTGGATCCGCGGCCAGGCATCAGCATAGATCGCATTTACAATAAACGCAGGCTCGCCTTGTGCATTAACGTCCATATCGGAGGTGAAACCTTGTCTGATTTTTGCGATTCTCTCGCTGACCTCAAGCCGTAATCCAAAATCGTATTCAGCAATAATACTGTTGAGAAAGTCAACTTCGTCGTTTCTGCGCTCTGTCGGCGCCCTTTGCGCAAGCGCAGCATTTCCAGATGCATCGACGAATTCAATCATCTCCGATGTTAAGCTTGCCGTTCTGCCATGCGGTGCCATATCCAACGTTAACTTATACTTCATAGTGCTTTCGATATAATTATCGGTTAAGTCGTACCATGAGGAATCTGTTTCTTGCCGATCAATGACCCAATCGGTGACCAATTCATTGTTCGCTTTGTCAAAGGATGACACACCAATTTGCATTGAATCCAAATACGCAATCACTTTATTCCATATTGTTTGGTCTAATGGATTTGCATCATTGATTTGATCAAAAAAGACTTTCGCCTCTTTGTCACCTTCTTCGACATAAGACCCCTGCACTAACGGGATCACAAGGCGTGGAGAAGCAATGTCTAGCTGTGTCCCTACCACGGAGGCGGTCTGTTCATCACCAAAATCGGGGATGTCATAACGGGGATTTATCAGCGGTTGATCCAGATTTTCAGGTACCTTGAGCGTATTCGCAGCATTCTTTTCTAGATATTCAAAACTGCCCGAAGCTTGGCGTCTTGTCTCACTGCTAAAACATGCAGTCAATGCAACGACTGTTGTTAACGTCAACAGCAAAAACGACAGATTTCTCATATTATTATATCAACCCTAAATCAGATAACCTCTTTTCGATTATCTCTTGGCTAATTAGTTCAGGTAGAACGAGGGGTAATCTCAAATCCGGATGCGACATCAAGCCCATCTTATACAGCGCCCATTTAGGGATCACAGGATTGGATTCGATGAAAAGCTCTTCGTGCAAAGGCGCTATTTCTTTATCAATATCAGCAGCCAGTGAAAACGCATTATCAAACGCGGCATTGCACATTTGCGACATTTTATCAGGAACGATATTCGCCGTTACCGATATAACACCGTCGCCGCCGCTGCACATAAACTCACAGCCCGTACTGTCATCGCCACTGAGTATGACAAAATCATTTGGCAAAACATTCTTTGCTTCTTTCAGTCGATTAAGGTCGCCCGTTGCATCTTTTAACCCAACGATTTTGGGATGCTCAGAAAGTGCTAGAACAGTATCCGTGGTCATATCCACAACGGTTCTTGACGGCACGTTATATAGCAAAACCGGAAGGTCCGTCGCATCCGCTACCGCGTTAAAATGTGCAATAAGTCCTCGTTGTTGTGGCTTATTATAGTAAGGTACAACACTTAAAAAACCAGCGACGCCGAGTGGTGCAATATTTTTGGATAAAAACACCGCCTCTTCTGTTGAGTTTGCCCCGGTACCCGCAATAACAGGGATCTTCCCTTCAGCATATTTAACAACATGCTCAACAACCTCAATGTGTTCTTCCATAGGAAGTGTGGCCGATTCTCCTGTGGTGCCCACAGCAACGATACCGTGCGTACCGTTTTGAATGTGAAAAGCGACTAGTTTTTCTAGACTTTGTTTGTCAATGCTGCCGTCGACATTCATTGGTGTCACCAGTGCAACATAACTACCTTTAAACATACTTGCTCCTAAAATATACAGGCGCAATAGTAGTGGTCTAGAGGCACAAAAACAAGCATAATCCGCTTATACCATAGATAGATAAGCAATATTGTAATGCGTGTGGTTCAGGAACTGATCATAAACATTTTAGGCAAGGACAGCATTGATACCATCGGTAGTATTGCAACCTGCATCAACGACAATGGATGCAATATATTAGACTCTCGACACGCGATTTATGGACAAGATTTTTCACTGACAATGATCGTGAGTGGTAAGTCCCATTTAATTGCGCGTTTAGAAGTCGCGATGTCAACGTTGTGTATGTCGCAGGACTTGCTTTGCTTAATGAAACGCACCGAAGGCCATGTCAAACAAAACCTAGAGCAACTGATCACGGTTAAATTCAAAGGCGTTGATAGCAAGGGGATTTTGCAGAGGATCACCCAAGCCATATCATCATACAACGTCAATATCAGCGCACTTAGACAAAAAACAACCCAAGGTGAGGTCGAAAATTGCATTGAGTGCAAGATGATTTTGTCAGCACCCACTGATCTTAACCTCGTCGAATTCGATAATACTTTAAAGCATACGTTAAACGATATTGCCCTGTCGGGGCAGATTAGCCATCAATTATCGAAGGAAGACAATGAATACATTGAAAGTTGGTGATAAAGCACCAAGCTTTAGTTTACAAAACCAAGACGGTCAAAATGTCAGTTTAGGTGATTACAGCGGCAAACAAGTGTTGGTGTATTTCTATCCAAAAGCCTCAACGCCGGGCTGCACGGTGCAAGCCAAAGGGCTACGCGATACAAAATCAATGTTCGATGAAAAGAACACTGTTGTGTTAGGGATCAGTCCTGACCCCGTTGCAAAACTGGATAAGTTTAGAACGAAGGAAAGCCTTAACTTCGATTTGTTATCTGATGAAGATCATGCGATAGCAGATGCGTTTGGCGTGTGGGGATTAAAGAAATTTATGGGCAAAGAGTACGATGGCATTCATCGCATCAGTTTTCTCATTAATGAAGAAGGTATCGTCAAAGAGGTGTTTGACAAGTTCAAAACGAAGGACCATCACGACGTTGTGTTGGCGACGATGTAGACAATATCAAGCATCGGCCAATCATCTGAAACGAAGCAATCTTGCGTTTCCTATACTAGCCAAAGCATCATTGTGTCATTACCCCATCAATGCTTTGGCTTTTTAGCGCGCGTGTAAAACGACAGATTCACCTACTTTGGCATCGGCTCTTGTTCTGGTTCAGGCGGCGGCGTAGACCATGCAGTGACAAGTGCCTTCACTAAGGTTGCAAGCGGAATGGCGAAAAATACACCCCAAAACCCCCATAGACCACCAAACAACAACACCGCCACAATGATGTATAGCGGATGCAAACTCACCGCCTCTGAGAA
>JBCDMA010000111.1:0-11705 GCA_038744645.1 Pseudomonadota bacterium
ATTTATCCACTCCTTTATGCTGAACAACATACTGAGTAATAACAGCCATAGCGTTCTCTATTTTTTTTACATACCGCAACTATACATAAATACTGTGGATTTAGACAGTGTTATTGTCCTAATTCTACTAAGGACAACCTCCATCGGTTTATTGGGCAATTGTGGGATTTAATCGTCCAATCTCGACAAACGGGCAACTAGATTCAGGATTAAAAAAAGTATGCTCCCATAGTTCTATTTATTCTAACTCCAAGTTTATTGTACAGTTGATGGAATTTCAGTACCGACAGTATGTCCCCCGGTAAGTTGTTTGAGAAGTAGTGTAGGATTAGTAGTATGCTCTCAACTTGGGTCCTCGTGGCCATTGTATTTGTGATTCTAATAAGCGCAGTCTATTTTTTTAAACGCTGGTCATTGTGGCTTAAATTGGACACAAAATCCGCAACCATCCATGCCAAAAAAACAGAAATATCATCTCATTATGCTCCGGCATCACCGCAAACAATTAAGCAACTAGAATCCGTTTTATACAATCTGACACATTCACAACGCTATTTATTCGGTGAAGGTAACAACAGACAAAAGTTCCTCCGCGCATTTCGAACAGAATTAGCTGAATTAGAAAACTTAAAAAACAAGCTTTTGTCTAATGATGGTCAAACAGAGTGGCAAGGCCTGATAAGCGATGACGTCAATAGTGAGGATACTAAGAGTGCTAAAATAGAGGAACGCAATAGCGCAAGTTTACTGCAGGCATTAAGCGAGCTAACACCAATGATGGAAAAACTCGCTGAAGAGCGACAATGCAAATTATCTTGGCTTGGCCAACCCGATATTGATGTCTCAATGCCACCTAAATTCTTCGTAAAAATGCTTCGGAAGCTTATTGTTAACGCGCTTGCGCATAATCCATCAAATAACGAAATTTACGTTCAGTTCTCCAGTGATAACGCATTTTTGTATGTCAGTGTGATAGATTTTGGTGACGGGATCGCGCAAGAAACCGTTCAAAAAATATTTGACAAGAGTGTTAATCGGTATCCAAAAGGGCGCCGTCAAACTGACATCTTGAGTCACATTGACCTATCGCTCATCCAATCAGTGTTAAAACAGCTAGGTGGTGATTTAAGCTTTCACAGTGCATTGCAATTCGGTACCCGCGTCAATGTATCGATACCTCTGGCAGAACGCAATCAATGCGAGCGTTCCCCTAAGGAAGTAGCAAGTTCAGAGGCAAATCTGCATTCAGATATTTTGTATCTTGGTGGTGAATCGGAATTTGAATCAAAACTAATAAAATGTATACAGCAAAAATATCGCATGCAAAAACTGCCATCGTCGGAACAGCTCGTGTCATTAACGCTCGACAAAGTCCCCAAAGTTATTATCAGTAGCGGCTATGCACAGAGTTGCGAATTATTGGGCTTAATGAAAACAATAGACTATCTGCACAACGTCTCAAACATAAGCGTGCTTTGCATCACTGAGCCATTATCGAACGAGCAGCGTTGTCATTTGTTTGAAAACGAAATTCGGCAACTCTTGGAATTACCAGTCACTATGTCGGCAATCGAACTGGTTGTAGAGAACATGCTTCGAGACCAGAAAAGAGAAGAATTTCGAGTTGCGGAAGCCATTGCAGATTACACATTGGCGCAAGTGGAGGAGGAATTACAAGACGATTTCGTCGATGTTTTCGAACAAAAGTTTTTGCAATGCATTGAAGACAATTATGCTGAACCTGCGTTTTCGCAGGAAGACTGCGCAAATCAACTATTTATGAGTACGCGAAATCTTCAGCGGAAAATCAGTTCGCATTTGGGCAGTACTTTCAGGGACAGCTTAAAGCGTTACAGAGTGGAAAAAGCGAAAGAATTAATAATGCAAGGAGAGACGGTTACAAACGCAGGGTTGATGGTTGGTTTTTCAACGCCATCCTATTTTGCCAAGTGTTTTAAGGCAGAATTTGGGTTCGTACCTTCCATGTTAAGCCGTCGCGTAGGGCAAGGATAAACTTCGTTTTAAAGCAAAAAAAACTATTTCTATCAGTCGTGCCCACTAAGGATTTGCACTTGGAAGATGTCGGTATCGCCTTTTATCACTTTTTGAACCGCGTCTTGCACCAACGTGCGCATACCATCTGTCATCGCCTGTTTTTTGAGTTCGGATACAGACGCTTCTTTGTAAACTAACGCCCTTAACTCATTGGTCATCTCCAGTAATTCATGCGCACCCGTTCTGCCCTTATAGCCAGTATTTCCGCACTCTTCACAACCTTTTCCTCGATGAAGTGTAACGTTTTCGTCAATCCCTAACTCATCGAACCATTCTTCTCCATACTGACGTTTTAAAAACTTATAGTCGTCTTCACTGGCTTTATAGGGTTCTTTGCAATTTGGGCACAACGTCCTCATGAGGCGTTGAGCGAGTATGCCAACACAGGCATCTGAGAAGTTTACTGGGTCAAGTCCGAGATCTAATAAACGGGTAATGGTTTCAGGTGCCGAGTTAGTATGCAGAGTGGATAACACCAAGTGACCCGTAAGGGATGCTTCAATGCCGGCATGCGCTGTTTCCTTGTCTCGCATTTCACCGATGAGAATGATATCGGGATCTGCACGCAAAAACGCGCGAAGTGCTGCTGCAAAATTAAAGCCTATTTTGGGTGTCACTTGCACTTGCTGCAAGCCAGGTTGTGTGATCTCGACGGGATCTTCGGCCGTCCAGATTTTTCGCTCGGGCGTGTTTAGATGTCCCAATACTGCGTGTAGCGTTGTTGTCTTTCCTGAACCCGTTGGCCCAACGACCAGCAAAATACCGTGCGGTTTTTTGATCATGCCATTCAATCGATTAAGATTACTGTCCATCAAATTCATTTTTTCTAACGGCATAGCGCCGCCAGTCGCCAGAATACGCATTACTGCGCCTTCACCTGCAACGGTGGGGATGGTCGCAACGCGCACTTCGACCGTCTGGCCAGCCACTCGAAACGCAAGTTTACCGTCTTGCGGAACGCGTTTTTCCGCAATATTTAAGCCGGAAAGGATCTTGATCCTCGCAATTGCTGCGCTGTGATGGCGCGCAGGAATTTGCGTTACATCGCGAATAATGCCGTCGATGCGCATTCTCACTTTTGTGGGACCTGATTTTTCTGGATCAACATGTATATCGGACGCATTCCAACGTTTTGCATCTTGTAAAATCTTGTTGACTAACTTTACGATAGCAGGTGTATCTTCTTCGCCTGGTTCGTGTTCCTTTTCATCATCAACCATGATGCTCTCATAGTCCATGAGCTCGTCAATTTCTTCTTGTTCCTCCTCCTCTTTATCTGCACCAACACCCAAATATTTTAGAATGTTATTGGGTAGACTGACGGCAATTTCATAGTTGTCAATGCCAAGCGCACTCTCAATTTCCATCAACAATTCTGAGTTATTCGGCTCTAACATTAAAACGATTGGATTGCCGCGAACATCAGAAACGACAGCGATGAAATTGCGCTTCAAATAAGATTTGTTCATTTTGCTATTGCCTTGATGAAGATAGAAATCCTCTGGCGAATAGTTTATGTACGGTACTTGATAATAGATGGACAGCGCTTCACCTACTGCATCTTCTGGAACTCGGTATTCACCCATGATTCTTTGCACAATCGTGCGTTGATCGTTCGATTCGCTAATTTCGTCTATTGTACTCTGCGAAATTTGACCATTAAGAATAAGAAAATCAAAGGGGTGTTTTGTGCCGCCCAGCTCATAGCGAAACTTATTGGCAAGCAACTCAGCGACTTTTATTGCTAATGTATGGTCACGTTGATCAAAGGAGCCATTGTTCTTATTGATTATTTGCATAACACCCATCAGTAGTCCAGCACGTATAATGGGCACGCAAAGTATGCTGGTGGTTTTGAAATTTGTCGCTAAATCGTATTTTTTATCAAAACGTAGCCTGAAGTGTATAGACCTTAACTGCTCTTCATCGTACGCATCATCGATCATAACTGGCTGTTGCGCCATTGCAACATAGCCAGCTACTGATTGGGGGCTAATGGGTACTTTGATGATATTGACTTCTTTTCCTGTTTTAAATCGAGCAACAAGATCTTGGTGCTGTCTTCGACGCTGAAACAAGGACATTCGCGATGCATCAAAGGCTTTAAGAATGAGTTTTTCAACTTGACGATAGGAACGCCCTAGGCCTTGTACTGCATCTAGTTGCTTTGAAAGCTCAGTTAATTTGTCATAAGGCGTTTGATCGAGCATATAAAATTAGATTCCGATTAAATATCCAATACACTATTATCAGCAAGATTCATCTGGGAGATAGCTGAGCGTTAGTACGTAATTGTTGAGTTATGTCAGGTTGATATTCCCTAACATGTGCTCTTCCACTTAATTTGATTAATATTTGTATCGACCTGAATTTGAATTGATTGAATCAATAGTCGAGTATCTAGTCGGATGACGTTTACTTCCGGATAACTACCAATATAAACAGGGCAACCGCTTTTTTATGTTGACTATAGGGGTAGGGGCTGTATAATACGCCGCCACTAAGCAATGCAGTTGATGTCTTGCTTGCGTCAAAATGGCAATAATCTCCAAAAGAAACGGTTAGTTTCTGCGGTGTTTTAAAATGATAAAAGCGCCTTTTTGACCTTACAGAGCCCCGATTTGGGGTCAGTGATTATTAGCGCATCTTTTCATCTTAGCCCTATAGTGGGGTACAAAAGAGTGAGAAGGTGATTTTTTTGTTCTTTCGATTGGAGCTTAATCGATGGCTAATCAAAGAATTCGTATTCGTCTTAAAGCATTCGATCACAAGTTGATCGATCAGTCTACGGCTGAAATTGTGGATACTGCGAAACGAACAGGCGCTCAGGTAAGTGGTCCTATCCCATTACCAACGCGCAAAGAACGTTACACTGTATTAATATCTCCGCACGTCAATAAGGACGCGCGGGATCAATACGAAATACGCACGCACAAGCGTCTCGTAGACATTATTGAACCAACAGACAAAACAGTCGATGCTCTAATGAGATTAGACTTGGCTGCCGGTGTTGATGTTCAAATCAGCCTAGGCTAAGAGAGAGGGTAATAACTATGTCAATTGGTCTAGTTGGACGTAAAGTAGGTATGACGCGTATCTTCACCGAAGATGGTGTATCAATCCCAGTGACGGTTATTGAGGCGACCCCTAATCGCGTTACACAGTTGCGCACTGATGAAGCAGATGGTTATCGCGCTTTACAAGTAACTGCAGGCACTAAAAAGGCTAACCGTGTCAATAAAGCGCAAGCAGGTCATTTCGCTAAAGCAGGCGTCGAAGCCGGTCGCGGTTTATGGGAATTCCGTCTTCAAGACGATGAAGGTACCGACATCGAAGTGGGTAGCGAGATCACTGTTGAGATTTTCAACGACACTAAAAAGGTTGATGTCGCAGGAACATCTAAAGGTAAAGGGTTTGCTGGAGCTATCAAACGTTGGAACTTCAGTTCACAACGAATGACTCACGGTAACTCCATATCGCACCGTGCTCCAGGCTCAATCGGTCAAAACCAATCACCTGGTAAAGTATTCAAAGGCAAAAAAATGGCTGGTCAGCTTGGTAACAAACGCGTGACCACGCAGTCTTTAGAGCTAGTTAAAGTGGATGCTGAAAATAACTTGCTACTTATCAAAGGTGCAGTGCCAGGTGCTACAGGCAGCGACGTCGTCGTTAAGCCTGCAGTTAAAGCATAACGTTTAGGAGTGTCATTATGGAATTAACAGTAAAAGACGCAAACAGCGCGCTTGAAGTATCCGATGCCACTTTTGGACGTGAGTTTAATGAAGCGTTGGTTCACCAAGTTGTAGTTGCATATTCAGCAGGTGGTCGCCAAGGGTCGAAAGCACAAAAAACACGTTCTGAAGTGCGTGGTGGCGGTAAAAAGCCATGGCGTCAAAAAGGTACAGGTCGCGCAAGAGCGGGTACCATCAGAAGCCCCATTTGGGTTGGTGGAGGCCGCGCATTTGCAGCTAAACCAAGAAGCTTCGAGCAAAAAGTTAACAGAAAGATGTATCGCGGTGCGATCAAAAGCATCCTGTCCGAATTGGTAAGGCAGGACAGGCTTATTGTTGTCGAGAAATTCGGCGTCGAAGCACCAAAGACGAAAGAGTTGCTTTCTAAACTCGGCGAATTGGAACTCAACGATGTGTTAATTGTGACAACTGAGGTAGATGAAAACTTGTACTTGTCATCGCGCAACCTTTATAAGGTTGACGTAAGGGATGTACAAGGTATAGATCCAGTAAGTTTAATCGCATTCGAAAAAGTATTAATGACAGCTGATGCCGTCAAAAAGCTTGAGGAGTCATTGGCATGAATGAAGAACGTTTATTAAAAGTGCTATTGGCACCACACGTGTCTGAAAAATCAACAATGGCCGCTGAAAACGGTAATTCATTTGTTTTCAAAGTCGCGACAGATGCAAACAAGGCTGAAATTAAGGCAGCGGTTGAAAAACTGTTTGAAGTTGAAGTTGAAGCAGTTCGCACTGTCAACTGCAAAGGTAAAGTAAAACGTCACGGCTTAAAAGTGGGCAAACGTAGCGATTGGAAAAAGGCTTACGTGTTACTCAAAGAAGGCCAAGACATCGACTTTGTCGGCGCAGCTGCAGAGTAAGGAGTAAAGAGATGCCATTATTAAAAGCTAAACCTACTTCTGCCGGCCGTCGTCACGTCGTACAGGTGACCAACCCGGATCTGCATAAAGGTGCACCTCACGCTCCTTTGCTAGATAAGAAGAGTAAATCAGGTGGTCGCAACAACAATGGGCGAATAACTACTCGTCACATTGGTGGTGGTCATAAGCAACACTATAGAATTATTGATTTCAAACGCAATAAAGACGGTATTCCAGCCAAAATAGAGCGTTTAGAATATGATCCTAACCGTTCTGCAAACATCGCTTTAGTACTGTACGCAGATGGTGAAAGACGTTACATCTTATCACCAAAAGGCGCACAAGCAGGTGACGCGATTCAGTCAGGCGCAGATGCACCGATTAAGGCTGGTAACGCAATGCCAATGCGGAATATGCCGGTAGGTACTGTCGTACATGCGATTGAAATGAAGCCTGGTAAAGGTGCGCAAATTGCACGTTCGGCTGGCGCTTATGCGCAGATTCTTGCAAGAGAAGGGACTTATGTGACATTGCGTTTGCGTTCAGGGGAAGTGCGTAAAGTACTGTCTGATTGTCGCGCAACCATTGGCGAAGTTGGTAACGCAGAACATATGTTGAGGTCTCTTGGTAAAGCAGGAGCAAATAGATGGAGAGGTATTCGTCCGACAGTTCGTGGTGTTGCCATGAACCCGGTTGATCACCCACACGGTGGTGGTGAAGGCCGAACGTCAGGCGGACGTCACCCAGTAACCCCTTGGGGAGTTCCTACTAAAGGTAAGAAAACCCGAAGTAACAAACGTACAGATAAGCTTATCGTACGTCGTCGTAACAAGTAAAAGCGAGGATTCACCATGCCACGTTCTCTCAAGAAAGGTCCTTTTATTGACCTGCACTTGCTGAAGAAGGTAGAGACTGCAGTGGAAAAGAACGACAAAAAACCAATTAAAACTTGGTCACGTCGCTCCATGATCATCCCAGATATGATTGGGTTGACCATTGCGGTTCATAACGGTCGCCAACACGTTCCTGTTTATATCAGTGACGAAATGGTGGGCCATAAGTTGGGCGAATTTGCGCCTACGCGCACATATCGCGGCCATGTCGCGGATAAGAAAGCTAAACGTTAAGGAGAATAAGATGGAAGCATTTGCTAAACAACGTTATGCTCGAACGTCGGCTCAAAAAGCGCGCTTGGTAGCAGATCAAATTCGAGGAATGCATGTAGAAAAAGCGTTGGAGCTTTTAACCTACAGCCCGAAGAAAAGTGCCGGTTTGATAAAGAAAGTATTGGAGTCTGCTATTGCAAATGCAGAAAACAATGACGGTGCAGATATTGACGAATTGACAGTATCTAAAATCTTTGTGGACGAAGGTCCTACAATGAAGCGAATCAAACCACGCGCGAAAGGGCGTGCGGACCGTATTTTTAAGCGTAGCAGTCACATTACTGTGGTTGTAGCGGATAACTAGGAGTAGATTATGGGTCAGAAGGTTCATCCTACCGGAATACGCCTGGGTATCAGTAAGCCATGGAATTCCACTTGGTACGCTAATACAGCAGAGTATGCCGACAACTTATATGGCGACCATCAGGTTCGTCAGTATTTGACAAAAGAATTGAAAAACGCGTCTCTTTCTAAAATCGTAATAGAACGCCCTGCGAAAAGCATACGAGTGACTATTCACACAGCTCGCCCTGGCGTTGTAATCGGAAGAAAAGGTGAAGACGTAGAAAAGCTTCGTAACCATATTACCAAACTTGCAGGTGTGCCAGCGCAGGTAAATATCGCCGAAGTACGCAAACCTGAACTCGACGCTCAACTCGTCGCTGATGTGATTTCTAGCCAATTGGAACGTCGTGTTATGTTCCGTCGCGCGATGAAACGTGCAGTTCAGAATGCTATGCGTCTTGGCGCATTAGGAATAAAAGTTGAAGTCAGTGGTCGTCTTGGCGGTGCTGAAATAGCACGTAGTGAGTGGTATCGAGAAGGACGAGTGCCGTTGCACACGTTCCGTGCAGACATCGATTACGCAACATCTGAAGCGTTGACCACTTACGGGATTATTGGCGTTAAAGTCTGGATTTTCAAAGGTGAAGTGTTGGGGGGATTACCTACTCAACAAGAGCAGCCAGCTCCTTCTGCACCTAAGAAGAAAGGACGTGGCGCTAAGCGAGAGGGTTAATCATGTTACAACCAAAGCGTACGAAATTTCGTAAACAACACAAAGGCCGAAATCGCGGACTTGCCATTGCAGGTGGTAAAGTGAGTTTCGGTTCATATGGCCTTAAAGCAATTGGTCGTGGCCGTATGACGGCTCGTCAAATTGAAGCAGCTCGTCGAGCAATGACACGTCATGTTAAGCGACAAGGTAAAATCTGGATTCGCGTGTTTCCTGACAAGCCAATTACTGAAAAGCCTCTTGAGGTTCGTCAAGGTAAAGGTAAGGGTAACGTTGAATACTGGGTATGCCAAATCCAACCAGGTCGTGTATTGTACGAGATGGAAGGTGTACCAGAAGAGTTAGCGCGTGAAGCCTTTGCGTTAGCAGCTGCAAAGTTGCCGTTTAAAACCACTTTTGTAACTCGGACGGTGATGTAATGAATAGTGCAGAATTAAGAGAAAAAAACGTAGAAGAACTAAATGCTGAATTGCTCGAGTTATTGCGTGAGCAATTTAACCTGAGGATGCAACATTCCACCGGTCAATTGGAAAAAACTGATCAGCTTAAAACCGTACGTCGCAGCATCGCGCGTGTTAAAACAATATTAACTGAGAAGGCAGGTGCATGATGAGTGACAATACCGTAACTGAAACTGCAGCAACGGAAGAAAAAATCCGTACAGTGCAAGGCCGTGTATCAAGCAACAAAATGGATAAAACCATTACAGTGGTTGTCGAGCGTAAAGTGAAGCACCCGATTTACGGCAAGTTCATCAAGCGTTCTACTAAAGTGCATGCGCACGATGAGTCAAATCAATGCAATATTGGTGACACCGTTACTATTCGCGAATGCAGACCATTGTCTAAAAGCAAAACGTGGATGTTAGTGGATGTGGTCGAAAAAGCCGCTGGATTATAATCAATCCTAATAATTCGAAGAAAGGTTCGCACTGCGAACCTTTTTTTATTCTTGAGCCTCGAATAGGTGTACTTTGTCACAGAACAAACCAATAGATGGTAAAGAAATGGCAAATTGCACCAAGTAATACGGCGATATGCCACAACGCATGCGAATAATGTCGGGATTTCAAGAGGTAAAAAGGAATACCTGCAGAATAACAAATCCCACCTGCTAACATCAGCGTAAATCCTGCAAGAGAAAGATTTTGATAAATTGGGTATATCAATAATATTGCAAACCAACCCATTATGGCGTAG
This sequence comes from Pseudomonadota bacterium, assembly GCA_038744645.1. GTDB lineage: Bacteria > Pseudomonadota > Gammaproteobacteria > Enterobacterales > Alteromonadaceae > Glaciecola. Next base: position 10,050 of record JBCDMA010000111.1, read on the forward strand.
CTACTAATACTGACTTTAGGGTATTTGGCGCCTGCTAGAAGTTTAAAAATCACGCCGAAGAGACCGATGAGCCAAATAGCGACCAATGCAATAGTCGATAGCAAGCCATCTAAGGTAAAAGCCAATAACGGTGTATAAGATCCTGCGATTAATAAGTAGATTGCAGTATGATCAACCTTTCGCAACGCATTTCGCACTTTTGGCAATGTCGATGCGTGGTAAACAGACGAAGATAAAAACATAAACGACAAACTAAATCCATACACTGCGGTCGCGATGATTTGATTCAATCCTTGAGATTTGATTAACAATGCAATACAGCCGATAACTGATAATAGGAAACCTATGCTATGGCTAAGGACATTAAACAATTCCTCTTTATCTGAATAGTAGCCCTTTGGTATGTGAGTCGGCTTTAGCGGCAGCAATACATTTCCCTACTTTTAAATATTAATTTCCTCACTTATCCGCCACGCCTTTTTTCTGCAATAGTTATTGAGTATAGGCGACAAAACGCCTGTCACATCAAAATAGCACAATTTGATTTTTTCACTCATTCCGCATTGGTTGTATGCAATGTATTATTTAATCAATCCAGTTGCTTGTGAAATAAAAATCAACGCGATACTGTCGTTATGTTTTTCGCTTGTATGCCGATATCAATAAGACCAACAAAGTAACTTTTTTATCTAAGGCATGAATGTTAAAAGCGTCGTGACTTTAGCTTGTACGTTGCTTGTCTTATCTTTGAGTAGGCAGGTATGCGCTGCTATCGACAATATAAAATTTGAGTCTTTTGGTGTTGATAGTGGACTCTCTCAGCAGGTCGTTCAGACCGTATTTCAGGATTCCAAAGGTTTCTTGTGGGTGGGCACCCAAGAGGGCTTAAATCGCTATGATGGCTTTAAGTTTCGACAATACCTTCATGAACGTGGAAACAAAGACAGCTTATCTGACGCTTGGATCCGTTCCATTTCTGAAGACATTTATGGAAACCTATGGGTTGGCACCACTGCAGGGTTAAACATCCTCAACAATGAAACAAATAAGTTCCTTCGCATATCAGAAAACGAACAAAATTCACATCAATTTGTCGGCAAGACGGTTTTCGAGATTTGGCGCGATAAGTCAAATAACATGTGGGTACTTTCAGACAAAGGGTTGAATAAGCACGACAGAGTAAGCAATACGTTTACGCATATCCCGTTGACTATTGATGGGAAATCGGTAAATGCCGTGTCGGTTTTTCAAGATGTGGATTATGGGATCTGGATTGTTGCGAATGGATCTTCTCTGCATTTTCTCGCCAAGGATTCAGTAAACATACAATCAGTGCCACTTAGCTTACAGCGCAATTCAACGGATAATGAGACATTAGGCAAAGAGATTTCTGACTATTCGATCGGCAGAGTCTTTATTGACTCAAAGCGTCGACTTTGGGTTGCCACTAAAGATGATGGTATGTTTATCAGTAATGATGCGTTGCATATAATGCCAAAGCTTCCAGATCACATTACATTCCATTCGCATGCATCAGATATCAATGCTGATATCTCGAAAATCTTGGAAGACAGTGACGGTACTATATGGTTCACAAGTGTATCTGACGGTATTTTTTACTTAACGCAGGAGCAAAAAATAGGGCATCTGACACAA
>JBCDMA010000112.1:0-11504 GCA_038744645.1 Pseudomonadota bacterium
GAGAAACAAAACATCTTACAAACCATTTCCTATGGTGCCGTTGGTTTTATCTCTAAAGCGAGCTCGATAGATGAAATTGCAACCTCGATTGAATCCATATTCGCAGGCAATGTTTGTCTACCATCAGATATCCTAAGGCAGCCTGAAGCGGTTAAACGTAAATCCAATGACACCCAAATCTCTCCCGAGAAAATCCGCTCTTTAACACGCAAAGAACTCGCCGTGTTAAAATATTTGACACAAGGCTTGGCCAATAAGGTTATCGCTTACGAGCTAAATATTTCAGAAACGACGGTTAAGTCACACGTTTCATCAATTTTGCGCAAGGTAGGTGCTACCAGTCGAGTGCAGGTCGTGGCTGGCACTGGGAATATCAATTTAGATCAGTATGCCTTCAGCGGGCGTTAAGAGCTGAGTAACTTGGGTTCGCAATTTTAAGGGTGAAATGGGTTTATAAACGATTGGTATTTTTAATTCACTTGCCTTTTGCGCCAAGTCTTCAGAATGATTTGCTGTACACAGTATGACTTTTTGACTGGGTTTGAGTTCTCTCACTCTTTTCGAAATAGAAAGACCATCTTGATCGTCATCAAGATGATAATCTACAATTAAAAGATCACATTCAGATAGATCATTATCATTGACTGAAAGGCACTGTGTAAAACTGTTGTATGTTTGCAGATCGACATCCCATTGTTCAAACAACGCCTGAAAACCCAGCCGCACATTCACATCATTATCTATATGCCAAATAGATTTGTCTGATAGGCTTGTGTGAATCAATGCTTGGACATTTTCTTGCGTTGTCAGTGGTATTGACGGCGTTTTATTCTCTGCTAAAGGCAAACTGACAGTAAAGCACGAACCCTTACCGACCTTTGAATTCACTGTGACCTGATGGCCAAGTAGGCTTGTCATTTTTTGAACGATCGACAATCCTAGCCCGAGACTATGGCTATAGTTGATGGAATTGGGGAGACGTTTGAACTCCTTAAAAATGATCTCTTGCTCGTCCTGTGAGATACCTGGACCTTGATCAAGTATATGTATTTGCAACAGATTGTTTCGTTTCCTCGCCGAGAGTAACACTCTTCCATTCGCGCCGTATTTCATGGCGTTAGACAATAAGTTCCTCAGTATTCTTGACAGCAGTGCAGGGTCTGTCTTGCCCGTTAACGGTCGAATTCTTGCGCTAAATTGAACATTGTAGTCAGCGCTTAACTGGCCAAACTCTGATGCTAACTGCTGCAGCAATGGGGTTAGATTTACTTCTTCGACACTGGGTTGAACGAGCCCGGCATCTAGCTTTGAAATATCAATTAACGTGCGGATAAGGCTATCCAGGTCAGCCAAAGAGTTACCCATTGCTTCAACGAGTTCCTTTGTGCCATCACTCTTAGCTACTCTTAATGATTCATTAAATAACACCGCTGCACTTAGCGGTTGCAGCAAATCATGGCTAAGCGCCGCCATGAACTTACTTTTGTTTTCTACTGCTTCCTGCAAGGCTTCATTAGTTTTATTGAGCTCACTTGTGCGCTCATATACCCTCGACTCAAGTTCTTGTTTGGCTTTAACGAGTTCTTTTTTACTTTGTACCTGCTCGGTGATATCCGTTGCCAATACAAAGTGGCCAACGATATTTTCGTGGTCATCAAAGTGGGGAAGATATACTTTTTGCAAGACGCCTTTATTTTCATTTACGTCTTGCTCTTCACTTAAAAATGTCACTACCTCACCGCGTTTTACGCGTTCTATGTACTTGGTTACTTTTGGTAGCACTTTGCTTAACTGGCTATTTTTAAAATCAGCATTTGAGTTGTCGTTTTCCGATATACCATACCAATCTTTGTAGGCTTTATTGGTGTAATGGAAATTATTGTCAGCACCAATGTACGCAATTAACGCGGGTATATTGTCGGTAATCATCCTGACCCAGCGCTCATTTTCTTGTAGGTGTTTTGCGTATTGATACTTCGATGTGATATCTGTGAATGTATACAGAATACTATTTGCACCTAAAGTACTGATGCAACGCTCCAGAATGAGATCGTCATGGATCTTTTGAATGCTGTCGGCTTCAGTATCGAACTTAATGCCCTTGCTTTGTTGTGCATGAGAGAGAGTTTCAATCTTTTTATACACGCTCATTTGGCTGTGAGTGACATTGAGTTGATTGAGCATGGTGTTATTCCAGTACTCAATCTCACCATTCTCTTTCACTCTCAAAATACCCACATTGATGTTATCTATCAGCGCTTGTAGATTTTTGTTTTTCTGCCTGATGACGCGTTCATACTTCGAAGACTCTCGTTCACGCACTTCGGTCACATCGTTAAATAACATGACACGACTTCTTCCACTGATCCGGTGTTCGGTCAGCTGATACCATTTATTATCAGCTAATTCGTAGACTTGTCGTTCTTCGTCAAAACTGGGAAGTGCGCGCTTGATGCTGCCGTAATACTTGGCTTTTCTTATGATTTCATCGTAGTCGTCACCAATACGTGGCGTGAGTTTCGTTGTGTCCCAAAAGGTGGCAAATTTCGAATTAAAAAATACAACGCAGTTATTTTCATCAATTAATGCCATAGGTTGGTGAATACTTTCAATGGCATTTATGAGCTGCTGCTCAATCATACGTGTCGTTTCTTGCGCTTTCGCTAGTTCAACGTTTTTGAATTCAAGCTCTTGCAGTGCGATCGTTAATTTTTCTGTTTGTTCATTTACCTTTTCGGAAAGCTTAACTGAGTGTTCAAACGCGCGATAAGCACCATCGATGCTGCTGCCTTCCTCCATTCTATACATCAGTGCAGCATTGATCTTTTCGAGTTTCACATTTTCTTCGTTGATAATGCTGTTAGCTTTTTTAAGTTTTTTGATCTCGTTTTGGAGCTTTTCTATGTCGACATTTCTCTCTTCAAGCATTGGAAGTTCCAAAATAAATACCCGTGAATGTCTGATTCAAATGGATTGAATTGATGTGTTCACCATAAGCATTAAAACCGACTATGTTGTACTTCTTATGGATTTTAGCGATGTCTTCCTTTCTTTCTCTTTGTTGGATCTCTAGCCGCCTTAAAAAACAATCACAGCCGTAGACAAAGTCCGCCTGTCCACAATCATCTTCCAACTCGATCAGCTTATTGTTCAATGACTCTATGCAGTCACCCATTTGCACGAACGTAAGGATCATGCCCAAATCCACCGCACAGTAAAAAGTGATTGAGCTGTCGTCAAGATTGACTTTTTGTATTGAACGAATGAAATATCGTTTATCAACAAGCACAGCCAACGGGAACACCGAGAATATTTTCGGTGTTAACTGACCGCCTTTGATACCCAACAACTTTGCATAATACTCTGCTGCTGGCTCGCCATTAAGCTCATATACTGTGCGTGTCTCCGGGTTGGCTTGTGTTACTACAAGCTGAGATACAGGCGTTTTGATATGGTCATTTGAAAAAATCTTAAATGGTCTTCGAGAGCCTATAAGGGCTATTACGGCTGCATTTTGTAGTGTTTGTTTATTATGAACGACAAAGGTCGCTTTAAGTTTGAGATCATCACCAGCACTTCCACCAAAGTGCGGTACATTGCCAAAAACGGCAGCAAAGGTGTGCAGAAAATTTTCTTCAATCATATTGAGCCCATCGATAAACGACAGAAACATTAATTGCTCTTGTTCAAAATGATCTTTTCTTAACAAGTCTTGTCTGAGTTGTCTGGCGGTATTATAGGCAGTGTCAAAATCTAAAGTGGATAGGTCAGAGAGCAAAATAGTTGAACATGCGAATGCTGATTGTTCAAACGCAATGGCAACTAGGCTTGTCGTTTGGTAACCATTGCCGTCAAATTCGCCTGCGCTTGTACACCCAATAATCTGTGTTGTCGGAAAAGCACTGACAAAGTATTCGCTGACATCAGCGACAATAAACTCACTCGAGAAATGCAGTATGATAAGTTCTAGTGCACTGTCCGTTGTCTGACTTAGTAGTTCATTGACAATTCGGGTACAGGTATAACGCGTGTTTTCTTGCGCATTGTTTGAAACACGTAATAGCTCACTACTGGCTGACAGGATCGATTGTTCGTACACGCGTTTTTACCGCTCTTTTCTTGTATTTATCGATCTTACAAATGTCTTTATTGTCCAGTGTTACGACACATTCTAAACACTGGATACACTCTGTATAATCGATACTTCCATCCTTATTAATTGCATTTATACCACATTTTTTCTGTCTGCATAAATGACAAGGATTTCCGCACTCTTCTCGACGACGAAGCAACTTGAAAATAGGGTACCGGCCAAGTACTGCAAGTCCAGCACCAAGCGGGCAAAGATACCTACAGTAAAACTTGTGAATTTTAAGACTGAGCAGAACCAATACAATCGCATACAAAGCAAAAGGCCAGTATCTAACGAAGTTCATCGTGATAGCTGTTTTGAATGGTTCAGCTTCAGCAAGTGATTCTGCGAGCGTAAAGGAGTAGAATGCGCTAAACACAATACCTAGTAGCAGAAAGTATTTAATCTTGGTCGCTGCTTTATGGTGGTTATCTTTAATCTTAATTTGCTTGATATTAAGCTTAGTAGCGACGTGAGCCGCAAGTTCCTGCATCGAACCAAATGGGCACAACCAACCACAAAACAGTCCTCTACCAAATAAGAACAAGGTAACAAACACAAACACCCAAAGGATAAATAAAATAGGATCTAACAGAAATACTTCTATTTGGAATCCATCATATAAGGCTAACAGCAGTGTATAGATATTCACCACCGATAGCTGTCCTTGGGTATAGTAACCAATAAAAAATATGATAAAAAACAAACTTGTGAACCTGACCTGATGCACAAGTTTTGAGTGTTTTACGTAGCGTTCTTGGAAAACAAAGAAATATGTTAATAATCCGAGATAAAGCACAAGAATGCCGATTTCTATCGATCTGGATTGCCAGAGCTGCATCCACAGCGGTTTGGGTTTTGCAACATTGGCGTCGGGGTTATCCATAAACAGTTCATCGGAAAGCTTGCCCTGTACATTGAAAAAATAATCGTCTCGATCTAAAAAGCTCGGGCTGTAAGTGAGGGCGATTGAGAAATCAAGGGGTAAGGTAAGGTCCAGTCCCGTTTGCGATTTCAGCCGAAGTATCTTGAGATTCATGAAATCAGGAAGTGTTGAGGCAAAGCTTTCATCGTGAAAGTTATAAAAGTCCATATCCCTTGCCGGCAAAGGCATTTCACCTTGTCGTAGACGAAGGTTTTCAGGCATTGTCTGCGGAATAAAATCATCGCTGATGAATGAATATCCATTGGTATGAAGAACCATTAACGCAATTTCACCTGGCTTTAATTCCTCATTTAACCGCTGAAATTCCGTCTCTCCTAAAATGTTTTTACCAATAACAGGAATACTTAACATCAAATAATAATGACGAGAGAAAACACCGATTTCGCGATCGAAAAAGTCTTCTCCTGCGGTTTTTATTTCTGGTTCGAGATCATCAAAGTCCGTTTCAAAAATAGTTTGCTCGGTGATGTATCCTCGTTCAACGAGTTGTTCAAAACTAAGCAGCTCAAAATAATCTTCCCTGAGGATTTTGTTGCTTGGTGGGAGAAAGCCATCTAATTTAGCGCGTGCCACTTTTAACGCTGACGTAATGATAGTGTCGTTGATAACTAAAACGGATACAGTTGCCCGACTGATACCGTCAAAGTAAACAGCGTCACTGCCAGATTCTGCGTTGCCATCAATGATAAATCGGTCTTTAACATTGTGACCTATATACTGGTCAATATAATCAAGCATCGGTTGTTCATCATACCCATGCAGGAAGATTGGTTCGGCATGTTCGAGAACAACAAAATCTATGAATCTTCCCTTCTCATCAATGCCGATAAGCATATTAATCGGTTTGCCAGAAAAACCTAAAAAACTGGCAAAGTGTTTTGATTCAAAAGCGTATCCAAGGAGCTGTTGCAGTTGATAAACAGGTGTCACAGGGATATCGGTATGTTCTGCACCTACACGAGTCGCTGTCGGGAAAATTTTATGAATATCTGCAGGGATATCAGTAGCGTCTTCTTTGGCGAAAGCACACTGATGTATGAAAAAAAGAAGAGTGATGGTCGTTAGAGCGAGAGTTCTCATAGTGAAAAAAGGCGAGCTTAACGCTCGCCTCTACTACATGTTGGTTTAGAAGAAACCAAGTGGGTTAGTATCGAAGCTAACCAATAGGTTCTTAGTTTGCTGATAGTGATCAAGCATCATTTTGTGCGTTTCACGACCGATACCAGACTTCTTATATCCGCCAAATGCAGCGTGAGCAGGATATAGGTGGTAACAGTTAGTCCATACACGACCTGCTTCAATTGCGCGGCCCATGCGATATGCTCTGTTCATATCACGTGTCCATACACCTGCACCTAAACCAAAGCTTGTGTCATTTGCAATTTGAATCGCTTCTTCTTCAGTTTTAAACGTTTGAACTGATACAACAGGTCCAAAGATTTCTTCCTGGAAGACACGCATTTTGTTGTGGCCTTTAAGGATTGTAGGTTGGATATAGTAACCGTTTTCCAAACCTTCGATATTTTCAACAGCACCACCGGCAACAACTTCTGCACCTTCTTGAACACCGATATCGATATACTTCTGGATTTTTTGGAATTGTTCGTCAGATGCTTGTGCGCCAACCATAGTGTCTGTATCTAGTGGGTTGCCGCGCTTGATTGCATTGATTTTCTTCAATACTTCGTCCATGAAATCATAGTAAATGCTTTCTTGAACTACAGCACGTGATGGACAAGTACATACTTCACCTTGGTTGAAGTAAGCAAGAACAAAACCTTCAGCACATTTCTCGATGTACTCAGGCTCTTGATTCATGATGTCTTCAAAGTAGATGTTTGGTGACTTACCGCCAAGCTCAACTGTAGAAGGAATCATATTCTCTGCTGCACAACGCATGATGTGACCACCAATTGGCGTTGAACCCGTGAATGCGATCTTTGCTATTCTAGTGCTGGTTGCAAGCGCTTGACCTGCTTCTTGACCAAAACCGTTAACAACGTTGATAACACCTGCTGGAAGCACGTCTTGGATTAATTCCATCAAAATTAGGATGGATACTGGCGTTTGTTCAGCTGGCTTCAATACAACACAGTTACCTGTAACAATCGCAGGTGCCAGTTTCCAAGCAGCCATCAATAAAGGGAAGTTCCAAGGGATAATCTGTCCAACAACACCGTATGGTTCGTGATAGTGGTATGCAACGGTATTCTTGTCTATTTCACCAAGCGTACCTTCTTGAGAGCGGATACAACCAGCATAATAACGGAAGTGGTCTACGCAAAGTGCAATGTCAGCGTTTAGTGTTTCACGAATAGGCTTACCGTTGTCCCAAGTTTCAGCTACTGCAAGGATCTCTAGATTTTGTTCCATGACGTCAGCAATTTTCAACAGGACGTTCGAACGCGCAGCTACAGATGTGTCAGCCCAAGCACCCTTTGCAGCATGTGCCGCATCTAACGCCAATTCTACGTCTTGTGCAGATGACTTGGGAATTTCAGCAATAACGCTGCCATCAACGGGAGAAGTCGCTTCAAAGTATTCACCGTTAACTGGCGCAACCCATTTGCCGCCAATAAAGTTTTCGTAACGAGGTTTGAAGGTAATTACGGAACCTTCTGTTCCTGGGTTTGCATAGATCATGACAATGTACCTAGTTGTTTTAGTCTCTTGGAAGAAGCCAGCTTAACCGTCTTCAAGTTATATATTCCTGTAGCATAATCCGACTTTTAGGTCGCGTTAGCCATGATTCGATAGTCCAGATTAGATCCTACTTTAGGAGGGGGGCATTTTTTGGGGGCGCGCCAATGTATCCGTGCTGTACAGCCAGGGTTGCAAAGTCATTGACTTCGACGTCTAATTTACGTTTTATTGTTGTAAGTGTATTTGAAATGGTTTTGATTGAAACACTCAATTCGTTTGCAATTTCATGTCTGTTTTTCTTCATTGCGAAAGCGATAAATATTTGAAATTCGCGATTGGTTAATCGGGCTTCAATATCGATTTGCTCGTTTAATAATTGCTTCGCTAGTTTTATGGCGATTTCTTGCTGTATGTATTTGTGTCCTTTTTGCACTTCCTCTATGGCTGAAATAAGCGTTTGCGGATCGCTCTGTTTGCTAATGTAACCCATTGCGCCCGTTTCTGATGCTCTTCTCAAAATGGCGCCATCTTCAAACATGCTGAAAAAGATAATTTTTGCATCGGAATACTCTTGAAGGATTTGCTTGGCCAACACCAAACCACTTTCAAGCGCGAGGTTGATATCCAATATGATAAGGTCGATGTCGACTTCTGCTAGTTGGCTAAACGTTGTTTTACCGCACTCAGCTTCGTAAACATTTGTCCCTGGGATAAGCGCTGTAATTAGGGTCTTGTATCCTTCGCGCACTACCGCATGGTCGTCAACTAATAAAATATTCATCGTTGAGAAATATCCTTAATACCCTGACCTGCAATTGTTACCTCCAAACTTACTTCCGTACCATTACCCAAAGAAGATTCAATTGATAGATGACCGCCAATACATTTAGCACGGTTTTGCATCGAAGTTAAGCCTAATCCCTCAGCAGTATTCTGAGAAAAACCCACACCATCATCTCGTATCACAACGTTTAACACGTCTTGAAAAAACACAATAGAAACAACAACATTGTTTGGGCCAGCGTACTTCACTAGGTTGTTGAGCGCTTCTTGCACAATGCGGTAAACGTGAACGTCTCGCTCGTGAGATTGTGGATATTCTGACATCTGTATGTCAACCTTCCAATGAGTGTCACTTAAACATTGGTGTTGTTCGCTGATGAGTTTTCTCAATGACTGTTCCAAAGAGACTTTATCTAAGCTCAATGGGTGAAGATGATTCGTAAGTTTTCGAATCGCATCACTTATCTCTTGGCAATACGCTTTTACCTTAATCGCACTTTCACGGACCACCGTCATGTCTTTTGTTGACGTTAGAATATGCGCGTAAGCTTTGGCGCTTGTCAGCAATTGACCCACATTATCATGGAGTTCTTGAGCGAGGTAAGAACGCTCTTCCTCTTGCAACATCGCAATGCGTTGATTTGCGACAGTCAGCGCCACTTCTTTATTCATCAAAGCATTATACAGTTGTTGATATTCGTCAAATACGGCTTGTATCTCCTGGCGATCAGATGGCGGTAGCGTCACTTGCCCGAACTCTGATTGTGGTGAAGATGAAATAAGTTGCAGTCCTTGCGCAAGGGTATTTAACGGCTTCAATTGATTTTTTATTCCGTTTTGTATTGCCCATAATAAGAAGCCAAGACTGAAAACAAACAAACCTAAAACGAGGTAGAAAAAAGACATGTTTTGCGCTAATTCAGCGCGGTTATCAGCACTTACAATCAAGTAACTGTTTTCTGAGATCGGCATTAAGATGGGCTGAATATCTTCTGCGGTAAGAAGTTCATCATCGCTTAGCGTATTCTGATTGATTGAATTGTAATCGAGTCGTCCAAAAAACGTCTCGACACTTAAGTGAGGGCTTTCAGACAGCACTTGCATCATATCGTCAATGGATAAATCTCGTTGCTGCATGACTTTTGCCTGGTTCATCACAGCGGTCGTTTCTTCGATAATGTTTTTTTGAATGAGGAAGTAGGTTGCGCCGCTAAAAATAACGAATGTCACAACAAAACAAACAATGATAACCAGCGCAATATTATTATGTTTTAACTTCATTAGTTTCTAACTTTGGCAAATGCTTGCCCTCACACTTCGATTTTTTTTGACGAACCGCGATAGTGTGACAGAGTCGTTGGATAATCACAAACAACGGTTATCAAACATAGTATCCATAATAAAAAAGGCCTCGCGTGAAGCGAGGCCTTTTTAGTTGATTTAAACTAAAAGGGATTAGTTTTTAGCAATAGTTTCAGACTCATATCGCTTAGGCAGTTTGAATGTCCAAACAGTTCCGCCTTGATTGAAGCTCTTAACACGCTTAGCAACTTCACCGCCCCATAGAGGTACTGCACCACCCCAACCTGATAGAACAGAGATGAATTGTTCACCGTCTTGCTCCCAAGTGACTGGAGAACCTACGATACCAGAACCAGTGTTGAACTTGTAAAGTACTTCACCTGTTTTGTCATCAAAGGCCATTAGATACCCTTCTGGGTTACCCGTCCATACTAAACCACCAGCAGTCGTTAACACACCACCCCACAATGGCGCGAAGTTTTGGTGTCTCCAGACTTCTTTACCTGTTTTAGGGTCGATTGCTTTAAGAACACCGATGTAGTCATCTTGCACAGATTTTATAGTGAAACCAGCACCTAGGTAAGCCGCGCCTTTTTTATATGCAGTTGGCTCGTTCCAAATATCCATTTCCCATTCGTTAGAAGGCACATAGAAATAACCGGTGTCTTTTGAATACGCCATAGGCATCCAGTTTTTACCACCTAGGAAAGAAGGACGTGCAATTACCGTTGCACCTTTCTTACCATCTGCAGCTTCAGCAGGGTTACCGGGACGATTGTCATCTACATAAATTGGACGGCCATTCTTATCTAGACCAGAAGCCCAAGATACTTTATCTACAAAAGGGAACCCTCTGATGAAATCACCGTTTTCGCGGTTTAGTACGTAGAAGAAACCGTTTCTATCTGCAGTAGCAGCAGCTTTTACAGTCTTACCATTGTCTTCATAGTCAAAAGAAACTAACTCGTTAACACCGTCGTAATCCCAGCCATCGTGAGGCGTAGTTTGGAAGTGCCACTTGATTTTGCCCGTATCAGGGTCGATTGCAACGCGAGATGATGAGAACAAGTTGTCACCAGGGCGCAGGTGTGAATTCCAAGGAGCAGGGTTACCTGTACCGAAGAAAAGTGAATTGGTAGATGCGTCATAAGTACCGCCAAGCCACGTTGCTGCGCCACCTGATTTCCAAAGCTCTGCTGGCCATGTTTTACCTGCGTCACCGCCAGAAATGCCGTTTTCAGTTTTCTTACCGTCTTTCCAGACATAGCCCATATGACCTTCTACAGTCGGTCTAATCCAGACTTCTTTACCTGTTTTCGCATCGTAAGCATATACTTTACCAACGATACCGAATTCACCACCAGAGATACCAGTAATGACTTTGCCATCGACAACGATAGGAGCAGACGTTATTGCATAACCTGCTTTATAGTCTTCGACTTTCTTTTTCCAGACAGTTTTACCAGTGTCTTTGTTAAGCGCAACTAACTTAGCGTCTAGCGTGCCAAAAATGACTAAGTCGTCATACAACGCTACACCACGGTTGATAACGTCACAGCAAGGCATAATACCGTCAGGTAAACGCGCTTCGTACTGCCATAGTTCTTCACCTGAGGTTGCATCGATTGCATAAACACGCGAATAAGAAGCCGTTACATACATAACGCCGTCTTTCACCATAGGTTGTGCTTCTTGGCC
>JBCDMA010000113.1:0-11491 GCA_038744645.1 Pseudomonadota bacterium
TAGCCATGTGCTATAAGTACAATGTCGGCCAACCTTTTGTTTATCCTCGCAATGATCTCAGTTATGCAGCTAACTTTTTAAATATGATGTTTTCTGTTCCTGCTGAAGACTACTACATAAGCCCGGCTGTTGAGCGAGCGATGGACAGAATATTCATTCTACATGCGGATCACGAACAAAATGCAAGCACATCAACCGTTCGTCTTGCTGGCTCCTCTGGTGCCAACCCGTACGCTTGTATCGCTGCGGGCGTCGCGTCTCTTTGGGGACCTGCGCATGGTGGTGCGAATGAAGCTTGTCTTCGTATGTTGGAAGAAATTGGTTCAGTAGACAAAATTCCAGAATACATTGCCAAAGCTAAAGACAAAAATGACCCATTTAGATTAATGGGCTTTGGACACCGCGTATACAAAAACTACGATCCTAGAGCCACAGTGATGCGAGAGTCATGTCATGAAGTTTTAGAAGAGTTGAACGTTGATAATCCGTTGCTTGATGTCGCAATGGAATTAGAGCGGATCGCGTTGAGCGACCCGTACTTTGCTGAGAAGAAGTTGTTCCCGAACGTAGACTTTTATTCTGGCATCGTGTTAAGTGCGATTGGAATTCCTACAAATATGTTCACGTGCATTTTTGCACTTGCTAGAACAGTCGGATGGATTTCTCATTGGCATGAAATGATGTCTCAACCAGGTCAGAAAATCGGTCGACCTCGTCAATTGTACACAGGTAAAGGCAGAAGAGACTACGTACCAATTGAAAAGTAGGGCATCCAAAGATGATTATTTGATGGCGCGTATTACGCGCCATTTTTTTACCACTCATTTCTGCAGTACTGTTTTGACACAAGAATTGGAGCTGATAAATGCCTAAAGCTGCTTGGATCCTCGGTTATGCTGGACTGATCCCTTTCGTCGCGCTGCCTATTTTAACAATGACCGGATTGTTATCGTTTTATCAAAGCTATCAGTACTTTGCGCAATACTCAGCTATCATATTGTCATTTTTTGGAGGAATACATTGGATCACGGCGATTGTCGATAAAAACAATTCACATCAGATTTTTATTGCCATGCTGCCAAGTATCATTGCGTGGTTGAGCCTAATACTATTGAGTGGAAAAGTCTTGTTAACGATGCTTTCACTCACTTTCATTGGCATGTTTATATATGATAAATATGCGCTAGCGCTACCTAAATATATCGTCGTTGATTACATTAAACTCAGACTGCAGCTCACCACGGGCGTAGTTATTTGCCATTTAACAATGGCTTACCTGTAGTTTTATTTAATAACGCCGCAGCAACACGCCTTTCAGCGCGAGCCAACCATTGGATTTCAATGGCCAGCTAATCAAGCAAACTTCTTGAATCAGTCTTGGATAAGCGTTGATAGCTCTTTGGTTTTTGACATCATTAAGTCCATGTCACCGCGAGACTCAACATTGAGTCGGATCACAGGCTCAGTATTTGATTTTCGAAGATTAAATCGCCAAGCCTTGCCGTTATCATCAAACTCAAAACCAATACCGTCTGTTTCATCCACTTTGGCTGCGGCTGGTCTATACTGAGCGATAATTTTCTCAAGGGTTGCAGTTGCATCTGCGACTTTAAAATTGATCTCGCCAGAAGACGGGTATTTTTCAATCCTTTCCGAAACAAGTGCAGATAATGGTTTCCCAGTTGAACTGATCAATTCAGCGACAAGTAACCAAGGGATCATGCCTGAATCACAATAGGCAAAATCTCTAAAGTAATGGTGGGCACTCATTTCACCACCGTAGACGGCATCTTCCTTGCGCATTCTCTCTTTTATAAAAGCATGCCCGGTTTTAGACTTGATCGGTTTGCCTCCTGACGCATTGACGATTTCCTCAGTATTCCAGAAAACGCGAGGATCGTAGATGATTTTCGCGCCCTTGTTTTTATTGAGGAACGCTTGCGCCAATAAACCTACTATGTAGTAACCTTCAATAAAGTTGCCGTTTTCATCAAATAAGAAGCAACGGTCAAAATCGCCATCCCAGGCGATACCCATATCCGCTTTATGCTCAATGACGGCTTTTTCTGTGTCGGACCGGTTTTCTGGTAAAAGTGGGTTAGGGATCCCATTTGGAAAATCGCCATTGGCATCGTGATGTACTTTGACAAATGAGATTGGAATGTTCTGACTGGTGAACATTTGCTCAATTGCATCAACGATATGACCTGCAGCGCCATTGCCTGCGTTAACAACTAACTTAAGTGGTTTAAGCTGTTTGGCGCTAATGTATTCAAGCAAGTGTAATAAATAATCGTTTACACAACTTCTTTTCTGATATTTCTCAGTTTGCAGCAATGCAACTGCGCTCACGCTCGATTGCCCTTCAGTAAACTCCTTGTCGGACTTTAAACCATCAGGACTTAAACTTTTGATCCGTGCGAGCACATCTGCATCATCGTAGTTCTGCGCCAGTGCTTTTATCGCGTTTAGTCCACTGTCACCACTGATAGGTACCGAACCTGCTTTGACGAGCTTCATGCCATTGTAGTTAATCGGGTTATGGCTAGCTGTGACCTCTATGCCGCCATCGACTCCAAGGTGCTTTGTAGCAAAATAAATCTCTTCGGTACCCGCCATACCAATGTCTATCACCTCGGCCCCGCCATCAATCAACCCTAGAGAAAGCGCTAGTTTGAGGGGTTCGCTCGTATGTCTTACATCATTGCCAACCACCACAGTTTTTGCGTTCAAGCTTTCGGAAAAAGCGCGCCCGATACGATAAGCAACGTCTTCAGATAATTGGGATATGAGTTCGCCTCTTATGTCGTAGGCTTTAAAACAGGTGATTTCCTTCATGAAGTATGTGGTCTCGAAATGAGGTGGGGATGACTTGGATGTTATCTAATGGCAAATCGACAATCAACGGCAAAAATACGTCAAATCAATTTATTCAATTAAAATAATAGATTACGCAAGAACACCCGATTGGAAATCACTGATAGCTTGTTGGATTTCTGATTCACTGTTCATCACAAAAGGTCCGTATTGCACTACGGGTTCATCAATTGGCTCGCCGCTGACAAAAATCAATTTCGCTTGTTCAAGTGCCAAAATATTGAGCGCTTGGGTGAGATCAAGTGCTGCAAGCTCACCCTTGTTCAATGCTTTACCGTCGAGTTTTATCGCACCTTCGTAGATATAGATAAAGCCGTTGTGCGAATCAATCGTTGGGATCACAATCGCATTGTCGCGTGGCATGTGCACATCGAAAAACTGCGGTTTCACCGCGTGCGTTCTCACTGCACCTTCAACACCACTGAAATTGCCCGCCAGTACGCGCACTTTATTTCCGTCCTCATGCACTATCTCTGGTATTTCGGCACTAGGAATATCTTCATACTCTGGGTTCGACATCTTCTCAATTGAAGGCAGATTGACCCATAGCTTGAAACCCCTCATCCTGCCCTCTTCCTGTTGGGGCATTTCCTCATGGATTATGCCTCTGCCGGCATTCATCCATTGCAACCCTCCGTCCTCGATAGAGCCTTTATTTCCTGCAGAATCTTTGTGCCCCATTTTACCGTTCAACATATAAGTAACCGTTTGAAACCCTCTATGTGGATGCATTGGAAATCCAGCGAGGTAATCTTCTGCGGAATCTGAGCCAAATTCATCAAGCATCAAGAAGGGATCAAGGCGCTGCAACATGGGTTGTCCGATGACGCGATTGATTTTAACCCCCGCCCCATCGGACACTGGTGTGTCCTTTACTCTGTGTTTAATTACACTCATAGTTTGTCTCTACCGTGCGCTGTTGATAGGTCAAGAATTGGGCCTGCTGGCACCACGCGCGTTGGATTGATCATATCGTGGCTGTAGTAGTAATGACGCTTTATATGGTCAAAATTCACAGTATCTGCGACGCCATCCACTTGATAAAGATCTCTTAAATAGCCGCGCAATGCTGGATAGTCTTCGATGCGTTTTAAATTACACTTAAAGTGACCTACATATACAGGGTCAAATCGCACCAGCGTCGTGAATAATCGCCAATCCGCTTCTGTTATTTTATCGCCCAGCAGATAGCGTTGATCAGTTAACCGCGCTTCCAGTGTGTCTAACGCTGAAAACAAAGCGAACACCGCTTCGTCGTACGCAGCTTGAGTTGTCGCAAAACCCGCTTTATAGACACCATTATTAACGTTGTCATAGACGTATTGGTTTATCTCGTCGATTTCAATTCGAAGCGATTGAGGGTAAAAATCCTGCGTATCTCCTGTAATGTCATTAAATGCAGAATTGAACATGCGAATAATCTCTGCCGATTCGTTGTTAATGATGGTTTCCGTTTTCTTGTCCCACAGCACAGGCACGGTAACCCGGCTTGTAATATCAGCAATTGCCTTTGTATATACTTGGTGCATATGATCAAAGCTGTAAAGATGATCTTGAGTGGCGCCGTTATAACGACTGAATACCCAACCCTTGTCCAACATGTCAGGGTTAACAATAGAGACTGTAATATGATCTTCAAGTTGCTTTAGCTTGCGAAAAATTAAAGTGCGATGCGCCCACGGACAGGCAAGAGAAACATACAGGTGATAGCGCCCAGATTCTGCTGGGAACTTTGCTTGTTCATCAGCGATGATACTGTCACGAAAAAGTGAATCTTGTCGTACAAACTTGCCTTTGCTTGCTTTTGTGTCATACCACTTGTCTTGCCAATTGCCTTCTACTAGTAAACCCATTTTGCTACATCCGATTGTTGTTTGTTCATGGTATGATTAAAGCATTAACCTTATAGAAAAAACATTGCTAAAAATTTTAGGTACCTTTCTAAAAAATCGAAATGTCGTACAACGAACGATTTGCTGGAATTGCTCGGTTATACGGAATAACCGGACAACAGAAACTACATAATGCACACATCACAATCATTGGCCTCGGTGGCGTAGGATCATGGTCGGTAGAATGCCTGGCAAGAAGTGGCGTCGGGCATCTTTGCGTCATTGATTTGGACGATGTTTCAGAATCTAATATCAATCGGCAGCTTCATGCGTTAAGCACTACGATTGGCTTGAACAAAGCAGTGGCACTTGCAGAGCGATGCAAACTAATTAATCCCACTCTAACAATCGATGTTCGCGAGGATTTTGCCGTCCCGGACAACTTGGATGAGATTATCCCAGATCAGACGAATGTGATTATCGATGCAGTAGATGCAGTTGCAGCAAAGGCCGCCATCATCCATTTTGCCAAACGTAGCAAGATTAAAGTTATCACGACCGGTGGCGCTGGTGGACAAAGAGATCCGCTTAAGATCACTAAAGGTGACCTTGCTAAAACAACTCAAGATCCACTCGCTGCAAAAGTAAGAAGTGAGCTTAGACGCAAATATAACTTTAGCAAAAATCCTAAACGGCGATTTGGCGTTGAATGCATTTACAGTAAAGAGCAGTTGACTTTCCCGACGGTTGACGGTGGGACAAGCCAAGAAAAACAACAGCTTCAGGGCAGCGGCAAAATGGATTGTGCGACAGGATACGGCGCATTTGTCGGTGTGACCGCGACCTTTGGCATGGTAGCAGCGTCAAGCGCTATTGACTATTTAACACGAGAGAAATGAGAATAGTGTCTGATTGTTATATATCAATTAGCACTCAACTCATGAGGCCAATTTTTTATTTCTACGATGCCGTTTATAATCAATCAACAGCGCTATAGTTAACCAAATCAATATGACGCTAAACAACATCACTGTATTTTCGGCCATCGACATCACTTGTTCACTTAATACCGCGGTGCCTGCGATGAGCAACAAATAATATGGAAGGTTTAGCAATCCTGCTAACAGCACAACTTTAAAGGACTTGTGGGATGCACCCTGCGCAAACATAAAAAACGCCAGCGAATTAATGTGGATCATGGCCAAAATCAAATGCTTTAGCTTCGTCTCTTTTTCCTGGTCTTTTTTGCTATCGCTGATTTTACCCAAGTAGTAGTTAATCACCGAACCTAATGTGGCTGCAAACACCATGGCAACAGTCAAATAGAGTACATCAAGCCAGCCTGGGTTAGCGCCAATCACCAAAATCACCGCAAAGAATTGACCAGGAAAGTAAAAACCAACATAAATGATGGACTCAAGCAGTATGATGAGAAAAATTAAAAAGTAAAAGCCGCTATCGAAGGCCTCTTGAATGCGCTCAAGGATCGCAACACCCGGTGGAATAAAGCCAAAATGCACTAGTGTGCTGATCAAGCCAAGTGCAAAAAGTGCTGTCAAAGGTAGTGAAGATGCGTATTTCACAAAGTCATTTAATGATTCACAAGTTTAATAAAAATACACTATGCTTTAGGGAACGGATTAGCACAATTCATTATAATTTTGTCATCCAACATGGGCGCACTTTTCTTTGTTCAGTCTTTGTACAATAGCTTTTTTAAAACCACCCGACCGTTTATAAAAAAGATTCAGCGGCTTTCTATCGATATATGCATATTCATCTAGGACTATTACGTTGTTTAGACCAAAAACCACACTAGAACAATGGCGGATACTACAAGCTGTTGTCGATCACGGCGGCTATGCACAAGCCGCAGCCGCGTTAAACAAAAGTCAATCCTCGCTGAACCATGCCGTTGCAAAAATGCAGTTCATGTTGGATGTTGACTTACTCGAAGTGAAAGGTCGACGCGCAGTATTAACAGACGCGGGTGAAGTGATGCTGAGGCGATCAAGGGATCTCACGCAAACGGTTGAATCACTAGAGCAACTCGCAGTAAACATCAATCAAGACTGGGAGCCTGAAATTACGCTTGCCGTTGATTTGGCATACCCCAGAGACTTATTGTTTCCTGTATTAGAGGCATTTCTCCCTGATAGTCGCGGCAGTCGGTTACGTATTAAAGACACTGTTCTCACCGGAAGCTATGACGCCATGGTGTCCAAACAAGCAGATCTTGTCATCCATGTAGAAATCCCAAAAGGTTTTTTGGGCGAACCTCTAACGTCAATCAAATTTATTCTCGTCTGTCATCCTAACCATGCATTAGCTGACGAAGCCAATCCGATTTCACCGCAAACGCTGGCGCAACATACGCAAATAGTCATTGCAGACACGTCTGACGCGCCTGTAGAAAAGCAAGGTTGGCTAAAGTCAGAGAATCGATGGACAGTAAGTCAATTTGATACTGCGATTGATCTTTTAAAAAGAAATATTGGCTTTTGCTGGCTGCCAGAGCATAAAGTCACGTCGCTCGTCGATGCTGGAGATCTTCATCAACTTGCGGTTGAAGGGTCCCAATTTAAGCTAATGTCAGCGTTTCTTATATGCCCCCAATCGGATAAAAAAGGGCCAGGTGTTAAACTGCTGGAAAGCCTCATTTTACAGCATCGTGATGATGTAGTACCTTAAATCACACATTTCATCCTACTAGCACGCACAAGTTATATGCAGCCTTCACAATTAAACGAATTAATGGAACAAAGCGCTGAAGACGCCGTTGTCACAGCAAGCCAGCAGGCGAACGTAACACTGGATTATAGCGAAGGCGGTTTGAACCTCGTTGATACTGCCATTTCGGAAATTTTAAGATTGTTTCCTGATGAGTCGCAGGAAGATAAATCAGTGTTCACGATATGCAATATATTTGGAGCATATTTGGGTGAAGTGTTTAAGAAACACCATGGCGGTGAATGGGAATACAATGACACTGATGCTAATGCGCCGAGCATTTATCTTAGAGTGAATGACAATACCTATGCATTTGCAGGTATTTGCTATGAAAAACTAGTTAAAAATCCTAATGTCAGCGTAGCAAAGTATTACCAACAGGCACTTAACACCTCCTCAAAGTAACAAAGTGTGATTACACCTCTTTTTGCCAATCACTAACCAACGTTTTCATGAGAGGATTTGTCATCAGGTAGGCCAAAAAAACGAATGCAAATGTTAATGTAATCACTTTGTTCACAGAAAACGCAAACTGGTGCAAAGACAATATATAGAGTTGCAGGGCAATATCAGTGATAACCGCAATGAAGGACATGGGCTTGAGTAGCTTAAAGTGCAGGTTACGTTGACTCAGCCAGAGGCTATTTCTACGGGAAACGATGAACAGTAGATACGCGGCAACGATAGCCGTCGATAAAGATAAATAAAATTCGCGTTGACTAGGATAAAACACTGCCATGACTTGGTCACTCTGTCCTCGCAATGACAGGGCTACAATGAGTAGCAATACACTTCGACATAGAAAAACCAAACCAACATAGAAAAAAAGTGGCGGTTTTAACCTGCCACTTTCATCGTATTTTTCTAATGGAAACTGCATTACCTATTTACGAACTTAGCTATTTACGCACTTGGTTATTTACGTGCTACACAAGAGCTACCAGCGCTAATTTTACACTTTTTAAGATCTATTTCGCAGTCATCAAATGCCAGAAACACTTTTATTTAGAGGCTTTACGAAATAATAATGTCATTCTGTCACTTTCTCCAATCACTTGCATTGCTGCACGCTTTTCAGGGTCTTCTGCGCTGCCGTTAAGGCTTGGGGGTAGTCGCCACACAAAGTCTTCTTCCGTTGGTTTGTCTTTGTCATTTGCATTGATTTCGGAACTTGCAACGAGCTCAAAGCCAGCGGCTTCAAATGCGCTAATTACTGTTGATTGTTTTAGATACCCTGAGCTGCCATCTGCCCATTCATCGGTGTTCCCTTCAGGTGCCCTGTGCTGAACAACACCCACCATACCATCTTCTTTCAGTAGGTCATGTGTTAAGCTCAATGCTTCGGTCATCGTGCCAGCCTGAGGTTCAAATCTGTTCAAGTTGTGCAAGGCGCGAATATATAACACGCGATCGACGGTGCCTTTTATGTCATCGGGCGCAGTCGCAAAGGTAAAGCCTGCGGTTGTGATACCATTGTCGGTGAATTCGGTGATCATGCCGGGGAATTCGTTAGTTCTAGCTGTCAGTTGTGCAATGCGCTCTTCGCTGAAAAAGCCAAACAATCCCCACATATCGTCATTATAATTGATACCATAAAGCGCGCCTTTATTACCTAGATAGGGAGACAGAATCCTCGAATACCAGCCGCCGCCTGGCAGCGCTTCAGCGACACTCATACCCGGTTTTACATCAAAGAAAGACAGCGTTTCAACCGGTCGACGTTGTGTATCTCTCGCTCGTTGCTCATCATCTCTTTCCATGACGATTTCTGTAAGAAGTACTTCGTCTTTTGCTGCTGATACGTTAACCGATAAACAAAGAGCCGTCAGAGCAAGGGTGTGTATAACTAGAGTCCTGTTAAAAATACGCATAATTTTTATCTTTATTGAATTGATTGAATTTAAATTAGCACAGATCGGAGCACTAACAAGAAATTCGATGATTTTTGAGACGAAATACGTGCCCGTGCGTTTGAATTACTTCTTGTCTTTCAAACGATAGGCATAGTTCAGGTAATAAAGATTAACGCCATGATTAATGTCAGCGAGGTCGGCGTTGGAATAATGATTAATGCTCAATGAAATCCGGTGTACGTCATAGAGAACTGCACCTACTTCAAAACGATCTTCAAATAGCAGCCTCGAGCCAAGTTTTCTGTCCATAAACTCATCATCATCTGTGTAGCTAGCGCCAACACCGATGGCGATATAAGGGCTGAATTTATCCCGCTCAAAATAATACCGCCACATGGGCGTCAAGTAGGCGCCCGTTTTGTTGTTCTCTAGCAACGCGTCTTCCCAGCGATGCACACCCGTCTCCAATTCGAGTTTTAATGTTTGATTCTCGAAGAACTGCCACGAGTAGCCAGTATCGACAATAAATCCAAGCCTGTATGTATCAGACGTTATTTTTCCTTGTTCTGGAAATGAAAATCTTGAATCTGCTTCACCCACTGAAACACTCAATTCCATAGATGAACAAAAACAACTGTAAAACAATAGGATAATCAATGAAGCGCGGTGCACATTTTTTCACTTTTTTACTTTTTGTTGCTGTTATTTCCTCACATTTACACCTTCTTCACAATATATTTAGGTTATTACTTAGAAGAATTAGCTAGTTAGAAGAAGTAGCGCAATTCATGGTTGTTTTCTATATATTCCAATTTAGTTATAATCGCCCATCGCTCAAAAGGTGACCATCAAAACTGAAAATATGACTGTCAAAAAATTCGTACCGAACAATACCACGACGATGGATATACCGACGCGAACGATAGCGAATGAAACAACATTTACGACATCGTCAACAGCGAAAAATGAACGTCGCATTGGCTTCATCAGTCTTGGCTGTCCCAAAAATTTGGTTGACTCTGAACGGATCCTCACGCAATTGCGCACCGAAGGTTACGATGTTGTCTCGTCCTATGACAATGCCGACCTCGTCATCGTAAATACGTGCGGTTTTATCGATGCTGCGGTTGAAGAATCACTCGACACCATCGGTGAAGCAATTACGCAAAATGGCAAAGTTATCGTCACTGGGTGTCTTGGTATCAAAGATAATGAAATCCGAGAAGTGCATCCAAACGTGCTTGCAATCACTGGCCCTCATGCGCACGAAGAAGTGGTCAATTTAGTCCATGACAACTTGCCTAAACCTGCGCACAATCCCTATATTGACCTGGTACCTGATCACGGCATAAAACTCACCCCAAAGCACTTTGCCTATTTAAAAATTTCAGAAGGATGCAATCATCGCTGTACCTTTTGTATCATTCCGTCGATGCGAGGCGATCTTGTCAGTCGACCGGTTGGGCAGGTGTTATCTGAAGCAGATCGACTAAAGCATGCAGGGGTTAAAGAGCTGCTGGTTATTTCACAGGACACCAGTGCCTACGGCGTCGACAAGAAATACATCACTGATTTTTGGCAGGGGACACCCATAAAAAGCAACATGAACGCGCTTAGCAAATCGCTTGGCGAGTTAGATGTATGGGTGAGACTTCACTATGTGTATCCCTATCCTCATGTTGATGACATCATTCCGCTGATGGCGGAAGGAAAGATACTCCCCTACCTCGACATACCATTCCAACATGCGAGTAAGAGAATACTGCGATTAATGAAGCGCCCTGGAAGCGCAGATAGAACCGTCGAACGCATAAAACAATGGCGAGAAATCTGCCCAGATTTAGTGATTCGCTCCACGTTTATCGTCGGATTTCCCGGTGAAACCGAGGCCGAATTTGAAGAGTTACTCGAATTTTTAAAGGCAGCACAATTGGATCGGGTTGGCTGTTTTATGTATTCACCTGTAGAGGGCGCACCAGCAAATCAGCTACCAGAACCCGTTCCTGAAGATATTAAACAGCAGCGTTATCAAAGATTCATGGACGTACAATCGACGATCAGTTTTGAACGATTACAACGACGTATCGGTAGTGAGTACTATGTTGTCATTGACGAGGTATCAAGCGAAGGTGCAATCGCCAGAAGCTATGCCGAAGCACCGGAAATTGATGGCGTTATTCACATTAATGACTTTTTTAA
>JBCDMA010000114.1:0-11422 GCA_038744645.1 Pseudomonadota bacterium
GCGATTCAGATCTCCGACCTGTGCACTTGAACTTATACTGTGACCCGTGGTGCCCGGACCAGAAGATAGCGCGTATTGTTGTATGGTATTCGATTGCATATCTTTGCTATCGACTGTTTTTTTGTTTTCCTGATGTTGTTTCCGAAGCGTTTTTATTCTTTGGCATTTATCTTTTAGTTCTGCTTCACAGTGGTCAATCGTATATTACGAAACAAAGGCACGGACGTCTAAAAAAACGCTAAACGTACAACCAAAATTTCACTGCTTGCGTAACTCAATTGACTGTTTTTGTGGTAGTATTCGCGTCGGATTTTAAGAGGTGGCTCGGAAATTCTAGTTGTTTCCAGCAGACTCCTAGGTCTATTTGAAGTTGAAAAGGGAAACTGTGAACGTCGTTGAGCTAAAAGAAATCAGTTGTGAAAAGCAGAATCGACAGCTGTTCAGCCGCCTAAATCTCACCGTTAGTAAAGGTGAACTGGTATTGCTTCGTGGCGAAAACGGGGCCGGTAAGACAAGTTTACTGCGAATCTTGGTGGGATTGTCACAACCTCAATATGGCAGGGTTGTTTTTTGCAAAGAAGCACTTGATCCATCAGATGAGCAAATCAAGTCGCTTATATATGTGGGACACAGGCCCGGCAACAACCCAACACTGTCCGCCATAACTAATCTAAAGTTTTGGTCTTCTCAACGCAAACTAGAGGTTAGCGAGACTGCGATCATAGAAACCCTTGAGCATTTACAGTTAGAAGGTTTGGAAGACGCACCGACCAGGTATTTGTCAGCCGGACAGCAGAGGCGGGTAGCGCTGGCACGTTTATGGTTGCAACGTGATGCAAAACTCTGGGTTTTGGACGAGCCGTTCACCGCATTGGATGTAAACACGGTAGACATGCTATGCAAGCATATTGCGTCCTTTGTAATGAATGGTGGTGCAGTGATAATGACGTCACATCAAGCGGCCAAAATAGAGTGTCCTCAACGCGAATTTACATTGGAGTATTCCTGGTGATAAGCGTTGCCCTGTCAATTTTTCAACGTGAAGTATTAATTGCCTATAAGCAAGTTTCAGAAATTATCCAGCCACTCGTTTTTTTTATTATTGTTGTAAGTTTGTTTCCTCTGGCCATCGGTCCAGGCCCAGAAATTTTGCAACGCGTGTCAGGTGGCGTGATTTGGGTCGCAGCAATATTGTCCCTGTTATTGGGGATTGAACGACTTTTTAGGGATGATTTTAACGATGGCTGTATGGAACAGTACATGATGTGCGGCACCCCGCTTAGTGTAATAGTCGTAGCCAAGGTATTTGCCCATTGGATGCTAAATATTGTACCACTTCTCATTTTGAGTCCACTTCTTGCGTTGTTTCTCAATATGACGTTTGACATGTATTGGGTCTTAATATTAACGCTCATTGTCGGTACACCAACAATATCGCTGATTGGTGCAATCGGTGTTGCATTGACCGTAAGTTTGCAGCGCAGTGGTGTGCTGTTGCCATTATTATTATTACCATTCTTTATTCCGTTATTAATTTTTGCCACTTCTGCGATTGAATCGGCATCTTTACAATTACCTTATGGGTTCCAACTTGGTATTATGTTAGCTATTTTTTTGATGGTGCTAGCATTGGCGCCATTTGCTATTAGTTATTCTTTGAGAGTGAGCCAACATTGATGTTGATACAATGGTTGAATGAATTTGCCAAACCTGATCGGACATACATTTTATGTAATCAGCTTTTACCTTGGTTTATTGGTGCAGCCGTTGTTGCACTGCCGCTGGGGATGCTGTGGGGATTAGCGTTCGCACCTACCGATTATCAGCAGTTTGATGTTTACCGCATTATTTATATCCATGTGCCGACGGCAACGCTGTCTTTAACAACATATGTGGCCATGGCAGTTGCAGGATTTGTCGCGCTTGTCTGGCAATGGCGTACGGCTTTGACCGCAATGATTGCGATAGCACCAGTTGGCGCAGTGATCACCTTAATTTCATTAATTACGGGTGCCGTTTGGGGCAAACCAACATGGGGTACCTATTGGATTTGGGATGCCCGACTGACGACTCAGCTCATTCTCTTGTTTCTTTATATTGGGGTATTTGCACTCTATCTTTCTTTCGAAGATAAACTGCAAGGTGGCAAGGCTGCCGCGATACTTGCAATCGTTGGTGTGATTAATGTGCCCATCATAAAGTACTCAGTTGAGTGGTGGAATACGCTGCATCAAACTGCCACCATCAGCAAACTAGATAAACCCTCCATGCCTCCCGAAATGTATATTCCCTTGCTTCTATGTATGCTGGGTGTTGCCGCCTTTATTGGCACTTGCGTTTTGTTGCGGTTGCGCAGTGAATTGGTCAAGCGCGATGCGCACCGTCCATGGGTGAGTGATTTTATGAAAGATACCAATAGTCCACTTAGAGTGATACCCATGATCAAGCTTACTCTTACGCTATCTGCAGTTGCAGTAGCACTAGTGCTGCATTCCATGTTGAGTCAAGGGTTTAAATTTGACGACTTTACTGCATTTTTACACATGGGCGGTCGCGGTACTTTTGTGTGGTTATCTTTCGGGATTGGGCTTGGTTTGATGCTTTTGCTGCTGAGTCATTCCATTTTAATGAATCGCTTCGTGAAACTGGCTGTAGAGAAGCAGCAGGCGAGAGCAGAAAGGATCCTAACTGCGAGAAAAAAACGAAAACGGCAAGTACAGGAGCTACCAAATGAATCCAAGGCGTAAAAAACGTCTGATAGCCGTAACCAGTGTGGTCGTTTTGTTCGCAGCTGCGACTACCGTGATGCTATTTAGTTTATCTGGCAGTATTGACGTTTTCTACACGCCTACAGAAATCCATGAAGGTAAGGAAAGCACAGGTCAAATTCCTACGGTAGGGCAGCGCATACGCATTGGTGGCTTAGTTGTACCCGGCAGTGTAGTGCGAGATGGCAGTTCACTCTCTGTTAGGTTCGATTTGATGGACACTGGGCCGAAGGTGACTGTTGAATTCAACGGCATCTTGCCCGATTTGTTTCGCGAAGGTCAAGGCATTGTAGCAACAGGTGTGTTGCAAACCCCCACGCTAGTTGTCGCACAAGAGGTGTTGGCAAAACACGATGAAGAGTATATGCCACCCGAGTTAGCAGAGCAGTTGAAAGACATGGGCCATCTGAAAAATGAAAAAGGAGCTTATTAAGTGATTGGTGAACTTGGACATCTATCTCTCGTAATAGCGTTGGTACTATCCATTTTGCTCGCGGTCTATCCGCTTTACGGAGCCCAAACAAGTAATCAGACATTAATGTCGCTTGCGCGCCCTCTTTCTTATGCATTGTTTAGTTTTACACTGCTCGCGTACATTGCTTTGACCTATGCTTTTGTCACTGATGACTTTAGCCTGAATATCGTTGCCCAAAACTCAAACAGTAAGTTGCCGCTTTACTACAAAGTAACCGCGGTGTGGGGTAATCACGAAGGCTCATTCTTGTTATGGGTGCTCATATTCTCAATTTGGACCATTGCTGTTGCGCTTTTTTCTAAGGGCATTCCTGAAAAAATGCTATCCCGCGTATTGTCAGTATTGGGTATGGTAAGCATATCGTTCTACCTGTTTATGTTGCTAACATCCAACCCATTTGAAAGCATGCTGCCTTATTTTCCAGTGGACGGTCGAGACCTTAATCCGCTGTTACAAGATTTTGGCATGATAATCCATCCACCCATGCTCTACATGGGATATGTGGGATTTAGCGTTGCCTTTGCGTTTGCAATTGCAGCGTTAATAGGTGGCCAACTTGATTCTACATGGGCGCGTTGGTCAAGACCATGGACAATTGCAGCGTGGAGCTTCTTGACGCTTGGCATCGCATTGGGCAGTTGGTGGGCCTATTACGAGCTCGGCTGGGGCGGCTGGTGGTTTTGGGACCCAGTAGAGAATGCTTCCTTTATGCCATGGCTGGTGGGCACAGCGCTAATGCATTCCCTAGCAGTCACTGAAAAACGAAAAGTATTCAAATCTTGGACTGTGTTGCTTGCTATTTCCGCCTTTTCATTGAGTTTATTGGGTACCTTCCTTGTGCGCTCAGGGATACTGGTGTCAGTGCATTCATTTGCCTCTGATCCCGATCGCGGTCTGTTTATTCTAGGCCTTCTTGTGTTGGTGATAGGCGGGAGTTTGCTGCTTTATGCAGTAAGAGCCTCACAGCTAAGGTCCGTCGGCCGTTATGAGATGTTTTCACGAGAAATGATGCTGATGGGTAACAATGTTTTGCTCTGCGCGGCAACAGTAGTAGTGTTATTGGGAACACTGTTTCCTCTTATCCACAAAGAGATAGGACTTGGTAGCATTTCGGTTGGTGCACCGTTTTTCAATCAGATGTTTACACTACTAGTCGTTCCCTTTGTCTTTTTCATTGGCGTCGGCCCACTTTCACGCTGGAAGCGTCAACATGCATCAGAGTTACGAAATCAAATGGCACTGGCTTTTTGTTTAGCGCTTGGCGCAGGTTTAGTGGTGAATTACAGCTACGATGAGCCAAGTACGCTTGCACTCCTTGGTCTGGTGATGAGCTTTTGGATTTTAATCACTACTGTCATGGAAATCAGACAGCGAACGGCCTGTCCTAATAAGAATGAAACTTTTGTTCAATCGATTTCGAAATTGACTCGCAGTCATTGGGGAATGGTACTCGGGCACGTTGGGTTCTCAGTGTGTCTTATTGGTATAACTCTGGTCAGTAATTACGAGTTAGAAAAAGATGTACGCGTTGAACCTGGTGACGTCGTAACTATTGCTGATTATGAAATACTGTACACGGGCGTTGAAACTATCCAAGGACCAAATTACATTGCTGACAGAGGTGTTTTTGATGTCTTTAAAAAGGGCAAGTTGGTCAATCATCTTGAACCTGAGAAACGCTTTTACATCGTGCAACAAATGCCAATGACCGAGGCGGGTATTCATACCACGCTGACACGTGACTTGTTCGTTGCAATGGGAGAACCTCTAGACGACGGGGCTTGGGCAGTAAGGCTCTATTATAAGCCATTTGTGGTTTGGATCTGGGGCGGGTCATTTATCATGTGTTTTGGTGGAATACTTTCAATCAGTGATAAACGGTATCGCATCAATAAGGTCGCAAGAGTTAAATCAATTGTAACGGGTAGTCAAGTATCGGCTACGGAGAGTCGTGCATGAAACGGCTCATATGGTTTATGGTACCCTTAGCCTTATTTCTTTGCGGCACCGTATTCTTACTTAAAGGGTTATATTCGAATCCGCATGAGCGAGATTCGATGGCACTTGAACGTGCGTTTCCGACGTTTGAATTGCCAGATTTGATGAACGAACAGATCCTTCACACCAACGATATTTTTGAAGGTCAAATGACTCTTGTAAATGTGTGGGGTGTGTGGTGTGTGACCTGCGCAGTAGAGCTTCCCTATTTAACGCAGCTCAGCCGAGAAGGCTATCGATTTATTGGTTTGTATTACGATCAAGATTTGGACCCGAATTTCGGCGAAAAAACCATCACTCGGGTGCGCTCGGAAGTCATTGATATGCTAGGTAAGTTTGGTGACCCATTTGAATTTAATGTGTTTGATGTATACAGAGATACAAGT
This sequence comes from Pseudomonadota bacterium, assembly GCA_038744645.1. Taxonomy (GTDB): domain Bacteria; phylum Pseudomonadota; class Gammaproteobacteria; order Enterobacterales; family Alteromonadaceae; genus Glaciecola. Next base: position 5,628 of record JBCDMA010000114.1, read on the forward strand.
TTAGATCTTGGTGTCACTGGTGCACCAGAAACGTTTTTAGTTGATCACAACGGCGTTATTCGTGCCCATCACCTTGGCGATATCAATGAGCGCGTATGGAATGGTAAATTCATGCCTGTTGTGCAAAAAATTGAAGTTGAACTTGCCGAGGAGCGCGTTAATTAGCGCTTGATATAATGAAAAATACGTTGACTTTTTTAATCCTATTGCTGCCCTTTTACGTTGTATTCGCTCAAAATACGACGGCGCCGAAGGAAGATATTGAATCTAGTGACAGGGTAGTACCTAAAGACTATGCAGAAAACTATGCGTTTATGGATCCAGATGATCGCAGAGTTTTTTTAAAGCTGACCAAAGAACTGCGTTGCCCCAAATGTCAAAATCAAAATATTGCAGATTCAGACGCAATGATTGCACACGACATGAGGAGAAAGGTCTATGAGCTTATGCAAGAAGGCAGTAATGAGGCTCAGGTAATAGACTTTATGAAAGTTCGCTATGGGGATTTTGTCCACTATCAGCCACCTGTCACAGGGGCTACGATATGGCTGTGGTTAGTGCCGATCGTATTTGTGATTGCTATGATGACATTGTTTATTTACCGTCGCAAACCTCAACAAGACACTTCCATGGAAGACAAATTGGCGCAAGCCGACGAAATACTAAATAAAATAGACTGAAAAAATACGTTAGGATAAATCGGTGAATTACTTTTTCTTGATCGCGGTGGCCTTATTGGTGCTTGCGGTTCTCTTTGTGTGTATACCCTTAAAAAGAAAAACAAAACAGCAACAGCTTGAAATCAGTAACGCCAATGTCATTAAGCAACGTATTGAAGAGCTCGAAGAAGAAGTTGCCCAGGGGCTGATTTCTGAAAAAGACAAATCCAGCTCAATAAGGGAATTAAAGCTTGCTTTGGTTGACGAAGTGAGTAAAGAAGACAACACACAGTTAGTGAATAAGTCCTCGATATTATCTCTTCTTCTGGCACTACCTGCGATAGGGATCGGTGTATGGGTATATATTGAAACTAACCATCTAGAGGAACTAAAGGAGTACACACAAGTCCTTAAAGAAGTGGAAGCGTTGTCTCAAAAAGTGCTCACCGATAACGGTCAAGACGTGACTGCCAATGACTACGCAAAATATGCGCTCATTATACGAGAAAGATTGCGAGAAGCGCCAAACGATGCTGAAGGATGGATGTACTTAGGACAAACGCAATTAGCGATCGGAAGGATAGAGGATTCCATCGCCGCATTTGAACGTGGTATACGTATTACACCTAACGATTCGAATATGCGAGTAAGACTTGTCAACGCGCTGATTGCAAGCGGTTCGCAGGATGATCTGAATAAAGCGCAGAGACAAATGGATCTGCTCATCAGCGCAGAGCCAGAGAATAGACAACATAGATTACTACAGACCGTCGTTGCAGCGCAAAGAGGCGATGCCATTCGTGCAGGTCAAAATTTTGCCATGATTAAAGAACAACTTTCAGCCCAAGGAGAGTTTTACGAATCGTTAGTGGTGCAACTTCGCAATATCGGTGTCGATGAGGCGTTGTTAGGAAATAATACGCCAAGTATTGCTGAGGGTGTCGGCGTCACTACAGTACAAACCGAAATCTCCGTTCAGCCTGAGTTGTTATCAAAGCTACCAGAGTCAGGGTTTCTTATTGTTTTTGCACAGGATGCACTCAGTGGCTCACAAGTGCCATTGGCGGTAAAACGTATTGCAATACCGCAGTTCCCTGCTAGATTAAGCTTAACAACAAACGATGCCATGTTGCCTAACATGAACATCGACTCAGCGGAACAAATCAATATTACAGCAAGAATATCTAAGGACGCAGATGTGGCGGTTTCAAGTGGTGAGCTCCAAGGCGTACTTGAAAACATTTCTGCGGCGAGAAACGGGTCTATCTCAGTTAAATTAACAATAAATCAGGAATTATAGTGAGCATTAAACATCTTTTTGTCTTGTTGACGACGCTCGGCATGTTTGCATGTGCGAGTCATCCGGAACAACAGATAAGCGCTGAAACAAACAATGGAATTGAACAAGAGACTACTCAAGTGACAGCTGGAGTGAGTGACCCCCTCGAAGGCGTAAATCGCGTCATTTGGGATTTTAACTACGATATATTGGACAAATTTATCTTAAAACCCGTCACTCAGGGATATGTTGCAGTTACGCCTCAGCCAGTACGAACAGGATTGCTGAATTTTTCAGAAAACTTGGAAGAGCCATTTAACCTTGTCAATAATTTGCTTGAAGGCAGCTTCCATCAATCTGCGGTTAACTTTAGTCGTTTTGTCATCAACACTACAGTCGGGGTTTTAGGTATTTTTGATGTGGCATCAACGATGGATTTGGAGCCGGCACAAGAAGACTTGGGTCAAGTATTGGGAATATGGGGCCTTGGTACAGGTCCATACCTTATGTTGCCTGTGTTGGGTCCAAGTGAAGTCCGTGACACCACAGGGATGATCGTAGAAGGGATTGCAACCAGCAATATTTACAGCGATCCACTCTCAATTGGTGGAACCGTGATAGGTCTACTGGAATCGAGGGCAGCGGTGCTTGGTCAAGAAGAAACGCTAGAGCGAGCGTTAGACCAATATCTTTTCGTTCGAGATGCCTATTTTCAGCGATTGGCGTTTGAGTTAAACGACGGGCAACTCGACGAAACGTCAGAGGATGAAATCTTACAAGACGACGAAGATTTTTCTGAATTTGAAGATTTACTAAATGGTATCTAACTAATACCCATTAGGGTTGTTGGATTGCCATCGCCATGAATCTTCGCACATTTCCTTCAGCCCTTTCATTGCCTTCCATCCGAGCTCGTTAGCTGCGAGTGTGGGGTCCGCGTAGCAGCTGGCAATATCGCCGCTTCTCCTAGGCGCTATGGTATAGGGTATCTTCTGTCCACTCGCTGCTTCAAAGGCTTTGACCATATCTAGTACGCTATACCCTTGACCAGTGCCTAAATTACAGGTGAAGAAACCGGCATTGGCCGCGATTTTATCCAGTGCTTTTAAATGTCCGGTTGCCAAGTCATCGACATGGATATAGTCTCGGACACCAGTGCCATCAGGGGTGTCATAATCATCTCCAAACACGCTTAATTGTTTAAGCTTGCCCGTCGCGACCTGTGTAATGAAAGGCATTAGATTGTTTGGAATGCCATTGGGATCTTCGCCGATGCGGCCCGAAGGATGGGCACCTACAGGGTTGAAGTAGCGCAACAACACGATGTTCCATGCGTTGTCTGCGTTGTAAATGTCTCTTAGAATGAGTTCGACCATCAATTTTGATTGCCCATAGGGGTTGGTAGGCTGTCCAGTTGGCAAGTTTTCATGCAAAGGTAATTCAACAGGATCGCCATATACCGTCGCAGATGAACTGAAAATAATGTTTTTGCAGCCATGATGTTGCATCGTATTGCAAAGATTTAATGTGCCATACACGTTGTTCTCGTAATACAACGCAGGCTTCTCAACGGATTCACCGACTGCTTTTAAGCCTGCAAAATGAATAACGGCGTCGATATTATATGTTGAAAAAACGTCGCTTAGTGTTTTCTTATCGCGAATATCGCCTTCAATAAAGATGGCTTCCTTACCTGTTAACTCATTTACCCGCTCAAGGCTTTGAATAGAAGAATTTGATAGATTATCAAATACAATGACGGTTTTTCCCTGTTCTAATAGTTGTAAAACAGTATGGCTGCCGATGTATCCGCTACCACCTGTGACTAAGACGGTATTCATTCGTCTCCCTTATTTAAGTTTTTCGGTAAATGCTTAGCTGCAAATGAGTATTGAAGGGGCTTCACCAGTAAGGGATAAAGCAGTGTTATTAATGCTGCCCAGATGAGTGACCACCAGTCATTTGCTATTTGAAGTAAAAGATAAAAAACAGGCACAATGACCAATAATTTTAAAATGTTGAGCACTGTCTTTTCTGGTACTGGAATTTTCTTTGATGCATCTTCTAAAATCGCCATCCGTTCTGTAAGAGAGAGGTCTTCAAGCCCAGGGATCTTTCGACTAGAGCTGTATATTTTCAACGTACTTCCCGATGTTATAATGATGCGTTTTTGTTACGAACAATATCGTTATCACTTATCCCGCGTTTAGATTGCGTTATTTTACATTAGTGACTTAAACCAACAAGTAAAAAACACCAGTTGCATCAAGACACCATATGCTTTTAACCTCATTGCGAAATGCTGTTGGTCCAATCCAATCAGGTCTGTTTACTTAAATCTGTTGATGTCGTTTGGTCAATACTTTCATCACCTACTTTTTCCCACTTTCCTGTTACAAAAGACAGCGCAAATAATACGGCTCCCACGGCGATGCTAAATAGTGCGATTTGCGAATAGAGTCCAGGCATTTGGTCAACGCTCTCTGGGTCGAAACGACCTGCAAAGAGGCCTGCGACAATGCTGCCCATTGAGTATGTCAATACAAACACGCCCATCATCTGTCCAGCGAATCGTTTTGGCGAAAGTTTACTCACCGCGCTAAGTGCAACAGGGCTTAAGAATAGTTCGCCCACGGTGTGCAGAAAATAGGTGGCTACAAGCCAATTTGGCGCAACTTCCAATCCAGATGCGGCGTACTGTGCAGCGAAAAACATCACCACAAACCCTGAACCCATAACCACAAGCCCAATGGCGCACTTGATTGAGTAGCTGGGTTCCAACATTCGCCTACCTAATGCCATCCACATATAGGCAAAAAAAGGCGATAGAGTAATGATAAAAATACTGTTTGCCGACTGCAGCCAACCGGGCGGAATTTCAAACCCGTTTACTATGCGATCGGTGTAGTCTCGACCGAAAAGGTTCAAAGAAGAGCCAGCTTGTTCAAACCCAGCCCAAAAGCATGTCGATGCAATACAGATTAAAAAAAGTGCGCGCATGCGCTTCTTTTCAGAATAAGTTAATTGACTGAAAAAATATAAATATCCAAAGTAGAGTAAAAAGATGAGTGAGATGAGCACAGCAACATTGATTGCTACAAATGTCGGGTCGAACGTGATAATGCCGTTATACACAAATGTAGTAATAAGAACGACCAGTGAAATGAAACCAATAATTCCAAAGTACGCCAAACGTTTTGCCGGGCTGCTGAGCGGTTGCGTTGGACCTTGTCCAACACCTTCAATATTGCTTGCTGTCAGTTTATAGAGGATTAAACCAATGGCCATACCCACGGCAGCAGCGCCAAATGCCCAATGATACCCCATATTCACCTGTAGCCATCCGCAGACAAAATAGCCAATGATAGAGCCTAAATTAATTCCCATATAATAAATCGTGTAGGCACTATCTCTTCTGGTGTCTTGCGTATCATAAAGTTGCCCCACCATTGCTCCAATATTGGGTTTGAGTAATCCAGTACCAATAATGACGAAAATTAATCCAATGAAAAACGTGGAAGTTGATGGAATAGCAAGCAAGATATGGCCAATCATGATGATAATGCCGCCATACCACACTGCTTGCTGACTGCCGATCAACCGGTCTGCAATCCACCCTCCTGGAAGTCCAAAGAAGTAAACCGCACCTGTATATAAGCCGTAAATAGCGCCCGCAGTTGCGACCGTAAGTCCCAAACCACCTTCTTGTAAAGAAGCAGTCATAAACAATACGAGTAGAGCTCGCATTCCATAGTAACTCATACGCTCCCACATTTCGGTAACAGACACCGTGATCAGGCCAGCGGGATGTCCAAGAAAGCGAGTATCGGTTTTTGCTTTTGTCGTGTCTTCTATCA
>JBCDMA010000115.1:0-11396 GCA_038744645.1 Pseudomonadota bacterium
ACTTGAATACTTCTTTCGTCAATCGTTAGCGATACTTCTCCATTTACTGAGCAGCCAAATGCGTTTATCAATAAATTTTTGATTACCGCGCTGAGAAGCAATGTATTTGCACGCACGTAGACTTCATGTTGTAACATCATCGAGAAAGAAACGAGATTGGACTCCTCGAATTCTTGCAACTCTTTTTTAAGTTGAGAAAGGTATTTCTGGTCGATCATTGTCTTATCGCAGGGATCGGATTCATCCCGTACGAGATAAAGAAACGTGCTGGTCAGTTGTTTCATTTGTTTATTCGCGTTCTCAATTCGTTCCAGAGACTTCTCACTACATTGTCCTTGATTTTGCTTGATTACGTTTAGACTGCCTTGGATTACCATCATTGGTGTTCTCAACTCATGGCTAATGTAACGAGTAAAGGATTTTTCCCTCTTCAAAAGATTGGCTATTCGATGTCGATAAGAGTTTATAGCATTCATGATTTTTGCTGACTCTATAGAATTGACACCGTCGGTACGTATATTCTCAAAATGGTCCAATAAATCGGATTGCAATTCATGTGCGATGGACAAAAATGGCATTGCAACTCTTTTCGATGCATTTACAGTAAAACTTATGGTAATGATAAAAATACCGATGCCGAAAATAGCCAATATGATCTCTGTCATAAAAAACGCAGTGTCATCCCATTCAACTGAATCAGAATTTTCAATCGCATAGACGATTTTTCCTTCATCACCATTTTCAATCAATTTGCCAATGACTTGATATTCTTGCTCATCCTCCATGAGAATTTGCATGGTGCCAGTCCAATCCACAGGGATTTTGCTGAGCATATAGTGCGGAAGTGCATCTCGAGAACCATAAAGCGTAAGTAAAGGATCAACCTCAACAGCACCTGTCATGTTATAGACGTGGTCAAGATGATGCGGCGCTACCATACTGATGCGTCGTTCTATCACGGCATTTTCAGCAGCTAGAATACCAATGTGAAATGCAGAGAGCAGTGCAACAAGAAGTATGCTCATTCCAATCACATTGATCAGAATGATCTTGTTGCTAAAACTTTGCATTTTGCTCATGGTTTAGAACTCAATTGTGTAACCTATCTTGGGAATCGTTTTGATAATTTGTCTATCAAACGGCTTATCTACAGCACCTCTGAGTTGATAAATATGTTTCCTAAGTACGTCAGCATCTGGCAGATCATCGCTCCAAATACATCGCTCTATGTCTTGTTTAGATGCCGGCATAGGGTATGTTTGAACGAGAAAAAGCAACAATGAATAGCAGGTGGGATTTAAAACAAGCCTTTGATTGTCTCTGAAGGCCAATCGTCTTTGAACATCGATTTCTATTGGACCGCATACCAATGATTTTTCGAATCCCACTCCTTGAACTCGTCGCGTTACCGCCTTCATTCTGGCGTGTAACAGCGACAAATCGAAGGGTTTTACTACATAATCATCAGCGCCGCTATTGAATCCTTCGAGCATGTCTGAATCAGCATCTCGCGCGGTAAGCATGATAATTGGTATGTTCTTACCAAGCTCTCTGAGTTGCTTACAGATGGTATTGCCATCCAATCCAGGCAACATCAGATCTAGCAGAATGCAATCATATGAGCCCTTCATGGCTAAAGAAAACCCATGAGTGCCATTGGATGCGTAATCAAGCTCCATCCCAAGATTTTCAAAGTAATCGAAAATCAGCATGGCGATATCTTTATTGTCTTCCACCAATAGGACTTTCATTCTTTACCCTTGCAGAACAACAAAACACGCTGACTACTGCGATTTGTCTCATCGCATAGGTTTTGAAGCTTGGGGAAAATATCATCGAAAGCGCCTATTTTAGTAGCTATGTAGGCTCCTTTCGTTGTTGTAGCAACTTCAACCAGTTGTTCGCTGCTGGTGATTAATTGTGCTTGTCCATTTGAATAGAACCGTCCAGAAAAAGGACGTTTTAACCAGTAGTACAATGGGTAGTTTTCGTACTTCAATGTATCGCTTCCTAAGAGATAGCTGTCCGTGTTATCCGCCACCATGTTGAGGTGCTTAGCCAATGGTATCGCACTGAGTAAAACAAGTGTCACTGACGCTATGCCAATAAGTTTTTTCGTAAATGAAAAATGTATTGCAATTAGCAGCGACATCGCTGCAAAGCCCGGTAAAACATAAGCGATTAAAATGTTGCTCGCAAAGGTGAAAAGCAGCATTGGCGCAATCATCCAGCCGAATAGATAGTGTGATAATTCAGAGTGGTGCTTACGCGTCTTGTGATTTTGAAAAAATGTAGAAAGAACGCCGGCTGAGGGTTTAATTGCTAGAAATGTCCAAGGAAATGCAGCGAGCAACCAATAAATCCAAATGGTTCCTTTCATTTTTTCATGGGCATTGCCATAAAGATCTCCTTCCCAGCCAGATACAATAAATCGTTGAAAGTGTTCACCGACGATAAAATACTGCAAGAATCCTGGCGTTTTGTACTCCGCAAGTGCGTACCAAGGCAGCGATACAAGCAAAAATAAAGGTAAACCAGTCAACCAAGGTAAACAGGTTATCGCTGCTCTAGCGCGGTTACTGGTTAGCAGCCAAAACGAAAGGGCAATACCCACTAAAACAATGGCGACGGGTCCTTTGACCAACATGCCCAATCCAAGACTGATAAAGAACAAGTGGCCAAATACCGTTTTTTCTCCTCGGGAGTATGCTTGCCAGTATGAAATCATTGCAAGTGTAATGGCGAACACAAGTGCAACGTCGGTCATTACCATCCCCATTGCCGCGATGAAACCAAAACTGGACGCCATGACTAAGACGGCGACCATCGCAGCGTCTTTTCCAATGTTTCTTCGTGAAAACTGATACAAAACTACGAGTATCAAAATACCACAAAGGTAATGGGGTAGCCTCGCTGTAAATGCTGAAATACCCAAGATGGAAAAGCTTGAAGCACTCATCCATGTATGCAGCGGCGGTTTACCCCAAAAAGGCACTTGATAGTCAAACTGAGGCGTCACCCAATTGTCCGTTTCATGCATAATCCGAGCAATTTCGGCATACCTCGCCTCGGTCGTATCATAAAGCGGTAAATAATCGAGTAGCCAAAGCCTTAAGAAGAGGATCGCCAAAAGTAGAACTATGAGCAGTGCTACATTGTTTGAATTTGCGTGAAGCCTATCCACCTTGTGCATCTCTTTTGGCGAGATAGTTGGAGGTAGTCTCTTTTTCCATTATCAAATAAACGGGCCGTGCTTTAGATTCAGTAAATAGTCGGCTGAGGTATTCACCAATGATCCCCATCCCTAATAATTGCAAACCTCCCAAAACCAGTATCATCAGCACAATACTCGAATACCCTTGAACGTCTTCACCGATGAACACGGCTTTAAAAAACACCCATGCCGCATAGGTAAACGCAGACAGTGACACTAAAATACCGGCGAAGGTAGCGAATCTTAAAGGTTTGGAACTAAAAGCGGTAATGCCCGACAAGGCAAGACTGACAAGCTGAAAAAATGACCATTTGGTTTCTCCAGCTATTCTTTCAGGTCGATGGAATGACAAGGTCGTCTGGTGAAATCCTGGCCAGCTCATGATCCCTTTCATGTAGCGATTGCGCTCTGGCATTGCGATTATTGCATCTACTACCCTGCGACTCATCATCCTAAAATCACCAACATCAACCACGACGTCGGAGTCTGCTATCCACGATAAGACCCGATAGAATTGGCCGGCACAAATTCGTTTAAACAATGATTCTCCTTGCCTTGAGCGTCGGCTCATATTTACCACATCATAACCTTCTCTGATTTTTTTCAACATGTTAGGGATCAACTCAGGAGGGTCTTGGAGGTCAGCGTCTAAAATCGCTACGGCCTTACCAGAGGTGTGATCTAGACCCGCTGTCATCGCTGCTTCTTTGCCGAAATTTTTGCTTAAATTGATGCGAACGATGTCAGCAACGGATGACTTAAATCCTTTGATCACGTCCCAACTATTGTCCGAGCTGCCATCATTTACGTAAATAATTTGGAAGCTTTCCGAAGACATCGCGGTTAAAACGCTACATAGTTTGTTATGAAAGACGCTCAGGCATTCGCTTTCATTGAATACAGGTACAACAATAGAAAGGCTATATTTTGTATCAACGGACGCTATAAACGCTGGATTGTTATAGGGGATTGATTGCAAGATTTTTCTCAGAAATGACAGGTTGAGAAGATACTAACAATCGAAAAGTCCATGAAATGTCAAAATCTAACTGACAATTTTTGACATCCATTGACCTAGTATCGTTTTCACTTTTTTCGACCAACGAATTGCGGTGAGACTTTTTCTATTTTGCATTGCAGGCTGTACAGGTTTCCTTGCCGATGCAGTTACTTTTAGTGCGATATTTGCGCTGACGAATGAGCTATTGTTCTCACGGGTTGTGGCTTTTTGGTGTGCGTTACAGGTAACTTGGTTTTGCAATAAAAATATGGCTTTTGGCGAAAACATGTTGCTACATCCTATAAGGCAATGGTTTTCCTACCTTTTATATGCTCACGTTTCGGGGTTGATGAATCTAATGGCATTCATGTTGGTATCAAGTTATTACCCCATACCCATTGCGTTTTGTATTGGTATCCTAATTGGATTGTGTAGTAACTATCTATTCTGTGCTCACCGGGTTTTTCGTGTTTAAAATTGTTTGCTCATTATTCTAGACGGTTTATGTCCTTGGGCGGACATATTGGAACATATGCGCAACATAGTCTGCCTTCCCGACTTCAATTTTTTCGTGTCGCAATATGGCGTAAGCCGCCATTGTATGAAAATAGAATTGTGGGATAACCCAATCGCGAACATATTGCTCAGCAGTTAAGTCAAACGTCATTCCGTCCGGTAACTCATGGACAAGTGAACTTTGCGTTTCAGTATCTAACTCTGTTTCCGATAGCGCATTCAGCATGGTAATAGTTTGACTAATTCTCACTTGAGCATCGGAAATTGTCCCTGGTTGGTCAGCTGCATTTCTGCCTTCTTCCAAAAGCGCATTCCTAACCTCAGTAAATTCTTCCTTTTTTAATCGACTTACCGCTTCGTATGCCTGAACGCATGCAAAACGCACTTGAGTTGACAATGGAAACATGTCTGAAGCTAATCTCGCTGACATGAGATTTTTTGATTCCGATTCGTTGAGTTGTAGCTCTGCTTTGCTTATCCACCCTGACATGGCATTAAGCATTTGGGTAAAAGTGGGAACAAGAAGTTTCGTGAATGACATCTGTCTATCCTAGCGCTTTTAATTTGCTATCAAGCCCTCACCTACAGACGTATTTGCATAGAGAGCTATAAATGAAATTAAGGATAGTTGCTTTGAAAAAGTATGCACGAAAGTGCGACTAGTGCTAAACGTTAGATTGAATAAGAGTTGAATTAAGTAATAGGGCTGAAAGCGCATTAATGCTTCCAGCCCAGAGGACTAAAACTCTCCGAAGTTGTAGGTAAACCTCACACCTATTGTGCGCGGTCTAAGCACATTTGTGACAAAACTTCTCACTGTCGCACCGTTAACTGTTTGGTTGATCAAAGGCGTGCTTTGCACCCCCGTTTCTGCAAATTTATCGAATACGTTGTCGACATATGCAGTTACCGTCCATTCGTCTGTGACATAGCTTACGTTAAAATAAGCTACGCCAAAGCTGGGCAACGTAAAACTGCCGCCGCGCCCACCTGTTCGCGACAAGATGTCACTTTGCCAAGCGAAGTCAGCGTTGTATATAAGCTCAGCACCATTGCTCAGGTCTTGAAAATAAACGGCTGAAAGGGACACCTGCTGTTCAGGCGAACCGGGGAGCCTATCACCAGTTTCACCATCTTCAAATGCGGTAGCGAATCCCGGCGGAGAAATCGTTCTTATCAACGATGGAACATCAGCAGATAATTCGCTCTCGACTCTACTAAATGAACCGCTGATCCTCAGCGAATCGGTGGCCAACCAATCAAATGAAGCTTCAATACCTCTTGATTCCGCGCCATTACCATTAATCGTTATGGGGATTGAGGCGTTAACGGTGGCTGACGATAGCTGGTTATCTTCCCATTCGATGTAGTAAATAGCACCATTGAGTTTCAAGCTACCATCAAGAAGCTGACTTTTAACACCAAATTCATGATTACGAGTCGTATCTGGTCCAAAGGCCCTTTCATCAAACTGCGCAACATCATTGACAGGATCAGGCCCAAATTGTTGGCCTGGTGCAAGGTTACAGTTACCTTGAGATGCATCTGGATCAAACTCCGGGCAGGGACCACCGCCATTTGATCCACCTATTCTAAATCCCTCACTTATTGTGGCGTAAACATTCACATCATCATTTACTTTATAAGATGTGTTGAACTTAAATAGTGTGCCTGAGTCACTTTGTGCCAAGTCAGGGTCAAATTCGCTTTGCGCAATCTCGTCTAAGGTCAGTGCGACAAAGTCTGGATCAAATAGTGGAAAATCGACGTCTGAAAAGCTCTCGATATCATAATCATAATACCGTCCGCCAATGGTCACCTGCCATTTGTCTGTGATTTGATAGCCTATCTCACCAAAGATGGCTTGTTCAGTTATGTCTTCTCTACTTTGAGCAAAATACTCCAAATTATCCGGCCTATCAAAGCCAGCGAACTGTGCATAGCCTGGCGTGAATTCCGAAGACGAAGACACAAATTCATTCTTGTTGTAGAAGGCACCAACTATCCAGTTCAAATCTGAATCGCTTGTAGAAACAAGTCTTATTTCTTGGTTAAAGGTTTCTTCTTCCTCTTCCTCTCGTGTGAATGCGGTAAACGTAGGAAACGTTTCATAAGAATATTCGAGGGATATTAGCAAGTCGGTCTGATCACGCTGACCTACTTCTTCATATTTTGTGAAGCCCGTCGCCGACGTTAATTCTGCAAACCCAAGATCAGCAATGACTTCAAGCGCCAGTAATTCAGTGTCTTCTTCATTTGGCTCAAGTACGCGCTGCGCGTTTTCATATATTCCCGTGGTCCGCTGTCCGCGATGGCTCGAAATCGTTCGCCCTTCATTATCCTCTTCTTGAAAAATGTAAGACAATGTCGCGTCGACATATTCATTTTCCCATCTCAACATCAATTTACCCGTCAGGGATTCTTGACCGTTGACATCTTCTTGCGGATCAAACTGATCGCTACCTAGTGCAGCATCTGGTTCTGACACACCAATTTCTCTAACGATAAATGGCTGGTCGATAAAGCCAGGATCATCATATCTGTCTAGAGCAACGCGAAAGGCAAAATTTTCTGACAGGGGCGCGTTGAATGTAATACCTACATCATTGCCAAAGGACCCGCTTTCATCAGTTGAAAAGACATCTCCTCTAACGTCGACAGTTGTGGCGTCAAATTGTGGTTTGGTGGGAATATAGCGGATCGCGCCACTCAAGGTGCCGGCGCCGTAGAGAGTACCTTGCGGCCCAAGTAAAACCTCTACTCGGTCTAAATCAGTTATTCTAAGGTCTACGTCTAACGGGATCTCACCGAGATAGGTTGCTACGGTCTCGCCTTGGTCATTACCGTCACCCTGTCCGAGGGGGTCAGCGTTGACTCCGCGCACAATGATTGGATTACCGTTACGACCACCCTGGTCTATGGCTACAATTCCTGGGACGAAGCGAAGCAGTTGCGATACATCTCCAATACCTTTCTTTTCTAGGGTGTCACCGTCTAATGCGGCAATGTTGATGGGAACATCCTGAATTGAACCAAGACGTCTGGTCGCGGTGACCTCGATGACTTCTAAAGCGGCTAAGCTTTCTTCCTCTTCACTTGTTTGTGCAATGGCAGTTCCAGTTCCTGATGTTCCTAGGACTGCTAATGCAACGGATTTTGCTAATGGGTTCTTCTTGAACGTAAGCCTTCGCATTTAATATCTCCTAACACATTTTTTAATAATTTTTTGTTGTTGGAGTTGTGCATGCGTGTCTTATTTATAATTATTGTTATTGGTGTCCAGTTTCGATACTGTGCGTAAGCCAGTGTTTTGTCAATTTTTTTGATGTGTTTTGGCAGTCATTCGCTACAACCCTAAAACTAAAGGATAGTTTTACGACATGTTTGATGTCGATATCGACAAGTACTTAAAAGCTCTCGAACGCGGCAGTTATGAAGATGTCCATAAAACCGCCATCGGCATGATACAAAACAATGTCCGTAATCCTTTACCCTATTTCCTACTGGCTTTGGTCTGCGTTTATCACAATAACGTCAATAAGGCATTGGAGCTTTTTGAAAAGTCGTTAGCATACGATGGGGACAATGCATACACTTTGGTTTACTACGCGAAAACGATGTCGCAACTGGGCAATCAAAAAGCCGCCAAAAAGCTTCTGGACAAAGCTTCCAGACAAAATCCGCAACAACCGTTTTTAGCTGACATGATGGGCGTCATCTATAGCAAAACAGGTTTTCATGAGCATGCTATAGCCTGGTTTAAAACGGCCGTTTCGCTGGACAGTGACCGCGCAAACTTTCACTACAATTTGGGGGCGTCACAACAATTCCTCGGACACTTTGACGACGCGGAAGTCGCCTACAAGAAAGCCATAAACCTATCATCTGGACACTACAAAGCGTTGTCTTCAATTGTGCATCTTCGAAAACAAGCATCGTCGGATAATTTGATTGATGTTTTAAAAGTTAGCTTTAAAGAGCACAGTGACGACGCTGATGCCCGACTGCATCTAGGGCATGCATTAGCCAAGAGCTACGAGGATCTCGGAGAATATGAAGAGAGCCTGAATTGGTTGGCCGCAGCAAAAGAAAAAAAACGAAATAAAGCAGCGACGTTTGAATACACAGACATCTTTCAGTCAGTGGAGCAATTGGCGAAAACCAGAGATATCAAAACCGTCTCGAAGGTACCTGCAAATGAAGAATCGCCGATTTTCATTGTGGGATTACCGCGCACCGGAACGACTTTGGTGGACAGGATCATCTCCTCTCATGCGGATGTAAAAGCGGCAGGAGAACTGAGCGTATTTGGCTGGTTACTTAAAAAGAATGCTGACACAGCGTCGCGGTTTGTCTTGGATAAAGACACTATCAGTGCCTCAGATTCCCTGGATATGCATGAAATCGGCAACAACTATATCGAAGCTACTCGCCATCTCAGGCAGGGTGTGAAGCGATTCACCGACAAGATGCCGCTCAACTTCTTTTATGCTGATTTAATCAACCGTGCTTTGCCAAATGCTCGCATCATTGTGCTTCGTCGACATCCAATGGATAGCTGTCTGAGCAATTACAGGCAGCTGCTTACTGCACAGCACAACTATTATGAATACACTTACGATTTGCAGCGCATAGCAAATTTTTATCTGGCATTTGATGCATTAGTAGATACGTTCAGCAAATCGCTGCCTCATAACAGATTTTTACAGGTGAGTTATGAGGATTTGGTGTTAAATCAGGAGGAACAAACGCGGCGATTGCTAGATTTCTGTGAATTGGAGTGGGATGACGCCTGCATGCGATTCCATAAAAATACCGACCCTGTTTCAACAGCCAGTTCGGTGCAGGTGAGACAGCCTCTTTATTCAAAGTCCATCGGGCGGTGGAAACGGTATGGCAACAGGCTAGATGAGCTTTTTGAGACCCTTAGTCAACAGTTGCCCCTCGAAGTTTTGGACAATACTGTAAAGCAGTCCTAGCGGTTAAGCTACTGATTAAACCAATAATTCTCTCGCCAGTGTTTGAAAGTACCGCGACAGCTGATACCAAATAATGTTGCACTCCGCCTTTGACGGGTACAGCCCCTGTTTCGCCTCTTGTGATTGAATAGTCCCCGCAGCTAAGAAATGGTTTTTGATTGTGTGGTGCTGAATACAGGCTTCAAACGCGCGTGCACTTAGCTCTTCAGGCTTTGCGTAATAGTAAATATTCTGTTGTTTATCGAACGCAACGCTGGTCGCGACCAAGCGGCTTGGGTTGTCGTTTTCAAGAAGAATACTGCTAAAAGTGTCTGCAAGTGATTGGTTTAACGGATGTTCAATCATCTTTGCCGTGTTGTTCAGCCAGACACTGGTGGCAAAGTGTGTCAATGATTCAAGTTTAAACATCTTTGGTGAAATGTAGTGATCAAATGCATGCCACCACTCATGAGCAAGCGCGCCGCCACCCGCCTTTTTCGCTAGACTTAGCGTTCTTGACGATGGAGAGTAGTGCGCTTTTGTATAGCGATTGCCGCCAGAGCCATAGGCAATGGATAAGGTGCCTCTGAGTGATATAACGTCTTTAGGCACTTGTAATATGTCGGCTAAATCACAAAAGGCGTCAAAGAAGAGATTGGCAGCATTCTGTTGCTCCTTTTTGGTGACCCAGTTCCCTACTTTGGCCGATTTAAAACCGAAGTACTTCACTATATCGGTAAATGAGACATCGGCTCCGTCGCGATGGCTCTCACCGTTTCTATAGTAGTTGGTTATTTGCTTCATGAAATGAACACGAGTGCTTTACGCTCTGATGATTGACATTCATTGTGCAATTTTATTTTACTGCCGATCACATTGGAAGTTTGACGAACGCGTGCATAAGATTAAATGAAACAATCAAAAGCGAGTAAAAAGATGAAATCGAGCAGGCGACATTTTCTCAAGGCGGGTTTACTTGCTCCTTTCTTTGTCGGCACAGCCAATGCGAGCAAATATATTGTAACGCCACCAGAGGTTGAAGGTCCTTTCTATCCCGTCACTGCACAAAAAGACAAAGACTTTGATTTAACAAAAGTACAAGGGCAAAAATCAAGCGCACAGGGTACTCATCTTGAAATCCATGGCCGCGTCGTTGACCAGCAGGGCGTGCCTATCGAAGATGCCGTAGTAGATATATGGCAGGCAAATACCTTTGGTCGATATCGACATCCTGCTGATACGAGCCAGGGCAAACTCGATCCTGGGTTTCAAGGTTGGGCGATTGTCTCATCTGCAAACGACGGCTCATTTCGCTTTAAGACAATAAAGCCAGGTGCATACAAGGTGACGAGTAATTGGTTCAGACCACCTCATATTCATTTTAAAGTAAGTAAACGAGGTTATGAGGAACTGACGACGCAAATGTATTTCCCCGATGAGCCGTTGAACAAAGTCGATAAATTGCTTTTAAGACAAAGCGAAGAAGCCAGAGAGACAATGATTTCGCGTCTTGTAAGTGAACAAACATTGCCAGTCTATAACTATCAGGTCGTGCTTCAGAAAGCCTGATAGCACCTACATTGGGAGACTGCAGCACATATAAGGCTACAGTCTCCATCCACCAGGTTTAACTTTTATATTTAATCGAACAGCCATAAGGTGGAGTGAGTGTTTTTTCGGGCGAATTTCCGGCCATTAATGCATTCAT
>JBCDMA010000116.1:0-11179 GCA_038744645.1 Pseudomonadota bacterium
GCCAACGTCAACAGTGAAGGCTACGTAAGGGAACGAACAGAAATTACGCAACGTTTAACCGGCGGCGTAGACTTTGGGTTTACCGACAGAATAATGGACCAGTTTGCGCTAGATCAGCTGCGCAGGGATACAAGTGCCGTCGGCGAACATCAGGCTTTCGTTGATAGAATAGATGGGTTGGACAATGCGTTGGCGAGCGAAGCCAATAGTATTGGTTCGGCGATGTCGCGCTTTTTTGATTCTATTCAAACCGCAACTGATGATCCAACCAGCATGCCGTCGCGCGACGCCGTGATTGGGCAAGCTGAGAATATGCTCAACAGGATCAATCAGCTCGCCGAATTCATGAAGATAAAAGAGGTTGAAGTTGAACAACAAATAGAAGCATCAGTACAGGAAGCGAATAGCCTGATCAGACAGATTGGCGACTTAAATGATGCTATTACAACGGTGAAGGGGAACAGCGCTGTTGATGAACCGACGAAACTGCTTAACGAACGCGACCAGGCGATCCTTAAATTGTCGGAGATTCTAGACATACAAGTGAGACAAAGCTCAAACATAGATAATGGTCTTGTTGTTAATTTGAAGTCAGGCGAGTCATTGGTGTTGGCGAATGGCAGTTTCAATCTCTTTACCATTGGCGGTGAACCCGATTTCAACAACAGACAGCTTCAGTTGTCGACAAACTTCAATTCGCCAACGAAAGGAGAGTCTACACTCAATATCCTGGAACAAGATTTGGGTGGGGCAATGGGAGGGTTGTTTAGCTACCGAGAGCAAGCCTTGGAACCCGCTCAACGCGATCTCGGCAAACTGGCAACGGTATTGGCTGACTCAGTCAATATACAAAACAGACAAGGGATGGATCTCGACCAACAACTGGGCGGCAATTTATTTGCAATACCCGAATTCAGTGGCATCAATTATCCTAGCAATGCAGATCTTTCCTCCAGCGTTTCAGGCAGACTCATAGCGGGTGAATCGAGTTTATTAACCAGTGATGACTATCAAATTACGGTACTGACAGCGCCCGCAGGGGTCACACCAGCAACATTTGACGTCGAGGTAGCCGCATTTACGAACGATGGTGTGCCTCAAGTCGATGAAAGTGGCAATCCAATCTCGCAAGTGTTAACAGTCACGGCTGCTCCCGGCGTCTATAACCCAACCATTGGCGGCATTGAATTAGCGTTTTCCAGTGGTGCTAACTATAGCGTTGGCGATGAGTTCCTCGTCCAGCCCACGAGAAGACTAGCGGAAAACCTGGCGCTGGCTACAACCAGAGCTGAAGATCTTGCGTTTGCAAAGCCAATTCGTGTCGACGCCAATGTAAACAATTTAGGCGATGCTGAACTCATAGAAACAAAAGTTGATGCAGTGAATCTGCCAAATTCGGGTTTTGATGGTAACGGTGGCTTGCAGACCGTCGCAACGTCACCTTCACCTGCATTCGGCGCGCCGGTAGCCATACGGTTTGACAGTGCAGACGATTTTTCCGTGTTGGATTCAGCTGGCAGCGTAATCACCAGCGTCACCAATGCACCCGACCTCAACAACTTGATTGAACAAGCAAGAAACGCCGGTGTGCCAGCATGGCCAGCGGAATTTGCGGCACTTGGCGACTACCCAGGCTATGACTTTTCACTGCAGGGTATTCCTGAGGTTGGGGATGAATACAGCATTTCATACAATGAAGGTGGCATAAACGATAATAGAAATGCGATAGAACTCGCACAATTGCAGCAACAGGGGCTGGTGCGACAAAGCAGCGGTTCTTTTGGTAATTTAGTGAGCTTCAATGAAGCCTTCGCCACTATCGTCAGTGATATTGGTTCAAAATCGGCCAATGCTAGATTTGATCTTGATGCAGCATCCATCATGAAGACACAGTCTGGTGAATGGTTTGAATCAAGTGCGGGCGTAAACTTAGACGAAGAAGCAGCAAACATGATTCAATATCAACAGAGTTATGCTGCGGCAGCGAGAATCCTGAGTACCGCGCAAGAATTGTTCAATACTATCCTGCAAGCAGCTCGGTAATCAAAGGTAGGGTATAGGTAACTGAATATGCGCATAACAACGAATTTACTGTTTGACCAAAACCTTCGAGCGATCAATAACAATCAAGGCAAGCTATCAGATATTCAAACGCAGCTGGCCACTGGAAAAAAATTACTTCGACCCTCTGATGATCCTGTCGGCGCAGTGCAGGTTATTCGATTGACAGAGGAACTTGATAAAGCAGAACAGTTTAAGCGCAACATCACGCTGGCAAGAAACAGCCTCGAGCTTCAAGAAACCACGCTGAGAAGTCTAAACGAAGTCGTCAACAGAGCAAGAGTATTGACTGTTCAGGCAAGTAGCGGCATTTTAACAAGTGCGGATCGAAAGACGATTGCTGAAGAAATTGAGCAGCTCAGGAATCAAACGATTGACCTGATGAATACGCAAAACGCTAGCGGAGAATACATCTTTGCCGGGTATCAATCTGACCAGATAGCGTTTAGATTCGATCCGTCCAATACGGCTGACACGGTGAGTTTCGTTGGCGATGACGGTACTAATTCCATCCAAATTTCAGACAGTGTTACTGTACAAACCACATCTTCAGGACGGACAATTTTTGAAGACGTGTACGCAAGGCAAACGTTTGACGTTACCAATGCTGTCGGCAGCCTTACCTATAATAGCAGTAGCGTTGTTACTCAGGCCCTTTTTGATGATTTTTATCGCAGCAACTTTGATCCTGGTGTACCCGCAAACAATCAATTCGAAATGCGTATTCTAGCTGGGAACGCATTAGAGGTGACAAATTTGGGGACAGGTGCAGTTGTTGGTACGGCAACTTATATCCCAGATGAGCCCATCGTTTTTCAAGGCATGAGTTTCGATGCTGATACTATTGCGCCGGGTGACACCATAGAATTCGAGCTGCCACGACCTGTCAAGAGCAATTTAGCCGAATCCCTGCATAGTTTTGCTTTAGCGCTACAGAGCGATACGATTTCTGAAAATGATTACACTAAAGCAGTGAATGATTCATTGGTTGGCTTGGATAATGGGTTAACGCAAATGGCCAGAGAAAGCAGCTCCATTGGTGGGCGAATCAACATATTAGATTCAGTCGAGGGTACAATTTTAGATTCAGAACTTGCCAATGAAGCGGCTCGTGGATTGATTCAAGACGTCGATTTTGCCGAAGCGTCCTCCGAGTTTTCAAAGCAAGAAACCGCATTGAGTGCTGCATTTGCCAGTTTTCCGCGCATAGCAAGCCTGTCATTATTTGACTACATTTAGGCCTTTTGTATCCCGCAACAACAGTCAAAACGCTGAGATCGCGAATTTATCTGCGGTTTCTTTAGTATTTTATACAAAATAAAAAAATGAACCTAAACGGGTATTCATAGCCTAGCGCCCAGCATTTCAGCCATGTTCAAAATTTAAAAACGGCAAGCCATTGCCGTTTTTTGCTTTTTTTTCTGCATTTTCTTTAAAGCCTTTTTTTGTATTGTCGATAAAGTTTACGAGAGAGCCAGTACATATACTTTTTTAGAAATACAAAAGTTATGTTCTACGAATGTAAATAACCGAACATAAAGGTTCGGCTGCCAGCCATTAAGCTGGACTGAGAGTGTAGGAGAGACTTATGTCGCTATACGTTAATACAAACGTGTCGAGCTTAAATGCGCAACGTCAATTATTCAATTCACAGAATTCATTAAACACGTCATTTGAGCGTTTGTCTTCAGGTCTTCGTATTAACCGAGCATCCGACGATGCAGCTGGTCTACAAATATCTGAGCGTTTAACATCGCAAATCAACGGCTTAAACCAAGCAGTGAGAAACGCTAACGATGCTATATCGTTAACGCAAACTGCTGAAGGTGCCCTTGGTGAGACAACAAATTCATTGCAAAGAATTCGTCAGTTGGCAATTCAAGCGCAAAACGGTATCAATACGACCGATGACAGACTTGCGTTACAGCAAGAAGTTACTCAGTTGACAGCAGAGATTTCACGAATTTCAGATACCACCCAATTCAACAACCAAAACCTACTAGACGGCACCTTTGCTGCTGATTTTCTTGTGGGTTCAAATGCAGGCCAAAACATCCGAGTATCCATTGGGACAGATTTTGACTCTGTTGGTCTAACCATCGATGGTGTTACTGTGACCAGTACAGGTGCGACGTCTACAATTCAAGCTGTTGATGCAGCGCTATCTATTGTTGGCGCGGCCAGAGCTGAACTAGGTGCACTAACCAATAGATTCCAGTCAACGATTAGAAATCTGTCTAACGTTTCTGAGAATGTATCGGGTGCAAGATCGCGAATTTTAGATGCAGACTTTGCTACTGAAACTGCGAACTTAACGCGAGCACAGATTCTTCAACAAGCAAGTACTTCGGTCTTGTCACAGGCGAATCAGCGACCGCAAGCAGCACTGCAGCTTCTGGGTTAAGCCTAAACTAACCCTACTGTTTGGGGGAATGAAGCCAGGAGGTAGTTTGCTTTATTAAGCCAAACAGAGAGAGGTGCTCGCTCTCGTTAAACAAGGCATTGGCCGGGCTTTTAGCCTGGCCTACACTACATAACAGAAAACTTTTTGCATTTAATTGCTAAAGGTTTTTTCGTGTCTGTTCGATATCCTATTCAAGCGGGCCAAAATAAAAAAAATTATTGGTCTTGTGACGTTTTATTACGTGAATTTTTAAAAAGAAATGTTTAGTAGTGACTGACTAACGCTTTGACTGCCGACTGACAGGAATGATGCCAGGAGGTAGTGAGAGGTATGAGGTCTGTACACCAGACCTGCCTGTCAGCATAAAACGTTGTAACGAGTGGAAGGCGGTATGAGAAATAGTGGTTTAATCACTGAATCTCAACGTCACAGCCTAACTCCGCACTCAACGTTATAAAGCACTAAACATGCCATATTTTTAGATAGAAACGATAAAACAATCAATATTGTTAGGAGTATGTTATGTCTTTGTTTGTCAATACAAATATCAGTTCTTTAACTGCACGCAGGCACATGGTCGATACCACCGCGGACCTTGCTGTAGCGTTTCAACGTCTTTCGTCAGGTTTGCGTATTAACAGCGCCGCGGACGATGCAGCTGGACTACAAATTTCCAATAGAATGACGTCGCAAATCATGGGCTTAGACCAGGCGGTCAGGAATGCAAATGACGGCATCTCACTTGTGCAAACAATAGAAGGTGCGCTACAAGAAACCACCAATGCACTGCAACGAATTCGCGTGCTGGCAATTCAAAGCCAAAACGGCATCAATAGCTCGGCCGATAGAATTGCCCTACAAAAAGAAGTGTCAGCATTAAAAGAAGAGATTTCTCGTATTGCTTTTACAACGCAATTTAACAATGTCAATGTCTTGCAAGGTGATTATTCCGCTCGATTTCTGGTAGGTGCCAATGTCAATCAAACCATCAGCGTGAATGTTAGCCGAGCGGGCGGCGATTGGGGCTTTAGCAGCTTGGTCACAGGCATTGCGCTGACTGTCGCTACACCGGACGGGGCATCTCAAGCAATGGGATTGGTAGACGGCGCTTTATCCGTTGTCGACGGCAAACGAGCAGACCTAGGTGCGGTGCAAAACCGTTTCCAATCAACTATTCGAAATTTGCAAAACGTCAGTGAAAACGTCAGCGCCGCAAGATCGAGAATACGCGATACTGACTTTGCCACTGAAACGTCAAGGTTGACGCAACTTCAAATCATTCAGCAAGCAAGTACAACAATCTTGTCGCAGGCAAATCAACGGCCACAAGCCGCCTTGAGCCTACTGCAAGGTTAACAATAAATTACATAAGGTTTTAAGTAGTTAGATATGGGCTAGAGAGGCTATCTCACAGCCAGGGAAGGCAATATCTACTTATAAAAAAAGACAAACTACGAAAGGTAAAAGTCGACTAACAAGACTGAGAGTGTAGGTGTGGTTGAGAGGCCAGTAATACGTTCTACAATCCTGCCAGTCGACGAAACACTTTGCTCCAACTCCTAACGAGAGCATCCGGGCTGGGTCATTCACGTGATACAGCCCATTTTTTTGCTACATTGCTTACAGCATAAAAAACTTTCCGTACACAAAATCCAAAGCATTAACTGTGCCAACCAATCAAAAACCTCTGTTCTTAAGCAAATGAATTTCTTCGCTTAAAACAACGATGACATCCTTGTTATGAGAGTTTGTTCCTATTAAAGATTGTTTGTATAACAATAACTTAATCACAGGAGCTAGAGATTTGAAAGTCGCTGTAAACCCCATCCCTGGGCGCTCCGAAAAATGCTCCGCGCTGTGCAGCAGATGATTTTTAGGCTTTCAAATCTCTAGCTCCTGTGATTAATCTTTCTCCTACATGCAAGTTGCATATCAATAATTGATTTAAAAATTGTTGTAAATTTTTTTTCAACAAGCCCTAAAGTTTCTTTAGCTGCCGTCGATACCTTTAGTTGAGGGGTGATTTACTCAAAAATCACTAAAAATGAGGTCGAATCAAGCATATTTGCTTTGATGTTAGTTCAACCAAAAGAAAAGTAGTCAGAAAATTGTCATATATGTGATCTTTATCGATGTATTGGCTTTCTCACGTGTTTTTTGGCTTTTGGAGGTAGTATATGTCATTGTTTGTAAACACGAACATTGCGGCGCTAAACGCGCAACGTCAATTATTTGATTCAGGGAACGCACTGAACAAGTCATTTGAAAGGTTGTCATCAGGCAGCCGAATCAACAGCGCGGCAGACGATGCTGCCGGGTTGCAAATATCGGAAAAACTCACAGCCCAAATCAACGGCTTAAATGCGGCGGTAAGAAATGCGAACGATGGCATTTCTCTTACGCAAGTGGCTGAAGGTGCATTGGGCGAAACAACAACTGCATTGCAGCGCATCCGTCAACTGGCTATTCAAGCGCAGAATGGTATCAACAGCGACGCCGATAGAACGGCATTGAATAGCGAAGTCTCAAGTCTATTGCTTGAGATATCAAGAATTGCAACAGCGACACAATTCAACGGACAGTCTATATTTGATGGCACTTACAACGCCGCATTTCTAGTCGGCGCTAATGCTGGTGCTAATGTCACAGTTGATTTACGTGCAGCAAACATTCCTACATCGGGTTTCAGTGCGACGGGTCTGGGTATAGCCGCGGTAGCTGTTGATACTTCAGCCAATGCATCGAACGCACTGGCAACCATCGACGGCGCGCTATCAGCGGTCGGTTCTATCCGTGCTGATTTAGGTGCGATAGAAAATAGATTTCAGTCCAGTATTCGAAACATTGCAAATGTCAGTGAAAACCTGTCATCTGCACGATCGCGTATTCAGGATGCAGACTTTGCTGCCGAGACGGCGAATCTGACCAAAAACCAAATTCTTCAACAGGCGTCGCTTTCTGTATTGAGTCAGGCAAACCAGCGTCCGCAGATAGCGTTGTCCTTACTTGGATAACTAACCGGGTAAACATGGACATGTAAAAGTTGCGTTGAACGGGCGGTTCACCTTATGTTTTGGGTGCAACCGCTCCTCACTTTTCCAGAGGTAGCAAATTATGGACAGTGTGAACACGAAAATTGGTCAGGTAGCGGCAAAGGAAGCGGCAACCATCATTAACGAAAAAAGTTTTAATGCGGCAAATCTTGTCGGCTTTCAAACGGGCGCAAGCGCTTTTTCATCGGGTCACAACATCAGTGTCACACAACAAGTGCGCTTTGTTGACAAATCCCTCACTGAACTTTCACCAAAACAGGCTGACAGTCAGAGCGTTAAAGTACGCGAGAACAAGGCCGATAAATACCATAGAGAGGAAAACATTGACTTATCTGCGCAGTTGGATTTGTTCAATGACTTTTTTAGCGCAAAAGGCACCGAACTTGCTTTTTCAGTTGACAATAGTACGTCAACGCAAGTTGTGACTGTCAAAGACAGGTCTACAGGGGATACCATTCGGCAAATACCTTCCGAAGACGTGCTCAAGTTTGCGGCGAAAATGCAAGAGTTCTATGGCAATCAGACAAGTGCTGTCGGCATTTTGATTGATGGGCGTGCATAATATGAGGTAAAACGATGACAATTCAATCTTTAGGCGTTGGTTCAGGACTTGATCTGGAATCATTGGTTCAACAGCTCGTGGCTGTTGAGCGCCAGCCGCGTATCGAAAGATTTGCGCGACAAGAGCAAACGTTTGAGGCTGAGTTATCTGCCGTTGGCCAAGTAAAGTCTGTATTGTCAGAGTTTGAAGATGCCGTTGAAGCCTTGCGGCAAACCGATGTATTGCAGGCAAGAACGCCTACCATTGTTGATCCGAGCGAAGACTTTTCTCCATTTACAGCCGATCCCAATACCGAAGCCGTTCCCGGCACATATCAAATCGCAATTGCAAGTCTAGCGACAAGTAGCAGGATTGTTACCGCAGATGCATTGAATGGTGGATTCACCAGTTCTGATGACGTTGTGCTTTCATCTGGTAGTTCAGACCTAACGTTTAGAAATGGACTGGATGGCGAAGAATTTACTATCACTATAGAAGCAGGAACAACGCTGTCTCAGCTTCAAGATCAAATCAACAATGACGAAAACAACTTTGGCGTCAATGTGAACGTGATCAACACCAATACTGAAGAGGGCGGTACACGATTGGTGTTCACTTCTGACAAGACCGGTGAAGGCAATGATCTATCCATTATCAATGCAAACAATAACGCTGAGCTAAATGCCATCAGTACAACAAACTCAGCGGGTACTGCTACCTATTTGTCACCTGTTGAGACGGCGCAAAACGCGGTTGCCTTCATTGATGGAATCCAGGTAGAAAGCGCGACAAACAGCTTTTCTAACGCATTAGAGAACATCAGTTTCGAAGCGCAGGGCGTTTCGGAAACTGACGCGTTAGGTGATCCCATAGCATCTACACTTACTGTCGGATTTGATCAGGAAGGACTGAAAGAAAATATCCAGTCTTTTGTCGATAAATACAACGAATTATTTGATGAATTAACCCAGCTGAGCAGTTATGGGTTGACCGAAGAAGACCCAGACGGCCCTTTGGCAGGTGACTCGACTGTAAGAGGTCTGCTATCGAATTTGGCTAATATCGTCTCTAGAAGTGTCGAGGAATCTGAAATTGGCAGCCTGTTTGCGCTGGGTATCGAGTTGTCGTCAGATGGACGCCTCGAAATCGGTTCAACCAGTATTGGTGTTGGCACCGGTGCGCAGCGTTTAGACGATGCACTCGCCAACAATTTTGACGATATTTCAAATCTGTTCAGCTCTGAAAATGGCATTGCAAATCTGATGCTAACTTACACAGAAGAGTTCACGCGAAGCACAGGTATATTGTCTAGCAGAGAAGACTCAATTGAAACGCAAATACAAGATTTACAAGACAGTCGTGACGCGTTTGAGCGAAGAATGGAAGACTATGAAGAAACGCTGCGTGCGCGATATTTGGCGCTTGATTCAACGGTAGCGAACTTACAAAGCACAGGAAATGCGCTGTTTGCAGCATTAGGTGGAGCAACAAATGGTCAATAAAGCAATTGATGCATACAAGAAAGACAATCTAAAGCACCAGATCGCCACGGCCGATCCGCATCAACTCACCTTGATGCTGATGCAAGGCGCTATCGATCGACTGGCCTATGCAAAAGGTGCACATGAGAGAAACGATACACAGCTGCGCATCGACTTAGTGTCTAAGGCGACAAGTATCTTCATCAACTTAAGAGATACTTTGGATATGGAAGTTGGGGGCAGTTTTGCGGAAAATCTTTTTGCGCTTTATGACTATATGATTGGCCAACTTGCAGAAACAACGCCGGACACCTTTCTACAAACGGTAGATGAAATTTTCACACTTTTCTTACCCATTAAAAACGCATGGCAAGACATCTCTGAAGAGGACAAGCAAAAAGCATATGCGCAACAAACTGCATAACTCGCAATCATCATCAAATGTGGATCTAGCCGTATTTTCAAATATCGAACTGCATCATTCTAACGTGCCAAATTGCCTAGCGGCGGTGAACGCAAGACTCAGCAAAGCAGTTCATGACGCAGAGCAGCAAGATGAAGGTAGCATTGATGAAGTGGTCGCCATCGTTGACGAAAGAGCAATCTTGGTCAAGAACTTGCTTACCGAGCATCAGCAACACGCTTCGAATACGACTCAGTCAAATCCACAGACAGCGCATAATGATATTCGAGCATTTGCTGAGGCTGAATACGCAATTAACAATGCGTTAGAAATCGTCATGCAAGATTTAAAAAAGAAGGTCGTCAACGACATCGCTAGCCTCAATAAGAGCCGTAAAGCCATTGGTCAATACACGGGGCAAAATGTTAAACTACATCAGCGAACATCTTCATTCAGATGAACAAAAACAGAAACAACTCGAAGCAGACCTCGCTAGTAACCTAAAAAGCAATTTCAATCGAAGCATTAACGCATTTCTGAAGCATATCCCGACATTAGGTGAACAGCTAAAGCAGTTCCGACCGCATTCCACCAGCGTCTTTGTCAACAAATATGCTCAGTTAAATATTGTCAATTTTACCACTGGCAATGTGCTGTACCCTGTTGATTGCGATCGCGCAATAGCCAATCAAATTGCGTGTTGGGAGCAGCGCAGCGTCGCCTACGACTTGTCAAATGCAAGCGCAATGCGTATGTATGACAATGATCTGAACGACCTCGGCATTCAGCATTTCGCAAAAATAAAAGACAAACAGCATGTGTTTGACACGCTTATTTTGCTTGGTATCGGTTCCGGCAAATACATTATAGACCTCATCAAAGCATTTCAATTGAAATTCCTACTGATGTACGAACCGAACTGGCAACTGTTGTATTGCTCTTTATCCATCTGTGATTGGCGGGAGATTTTTGATTATTGTCAAGCGCACAATATTACCATCTTCATTCAGACATCAACGGAATTTGAAAATGATTTAAAAGAGCTAGCATCATCCACAGATGGAAAGCATGCGCTCATTTACCAGCACCTTCATACACGAGACTTTGATGCCTTTGTCAGGGATACGCGATTCAACATGCGCGCGTTGACGGAACATGAAAAGCAGTGTGCAGAACTAGAGATTTGGCAGCCCGCTGCCAACTTGAAAGACTGGAAGCGCTATGATGAGCACTCGA
>JBCDMA010000117.1:0-11122 GCA_038744645.1 Pseudomonadota bacterium
CCTCTTTCAATCCTAGGCGCCCATGCTTTTTCGTCACCAAATATGGGAGAGCCCGCAAGGCCAACAGAATGGCAAACCCTGCAATTCTCTTCCCATACCTGCTGACCAACATGAGGTATTGGTTCGGCGCATCCTGTTGTGATGACGCCGATAGTCAGGACAAGTGAGTAACGCTTTATATAGGTCCTATTAAGATTAACCATCAACTGGCACGCGGATTACAACGCCGCCCATTACTTCGCCAATTTCAAAATCATCTCGTGGTGTATCTTTATGTCCGTTGTGGCAACCTGTGCATGCAGGTGATACTGCAACGTCAGCATAAACCGCTGTAAAATACGTGGTGTCACCCAGTGTTTCGCTACCGTAAAAGTTTTCGCCAGGGTTATCTGCGATATATTGCAAACCTTCTTGTTCCATGGGCGTTTTTGGTGCATTTTGCTTATTGATTGGCCAAAGTGACTGTAAGGAATAAGTAAACTCATCTGTCATTTCAGCAACGCCCTCTGCACCATACCTGAACATCTGTGCGGGCAAAGGTGCCCCCATTTCATTATCTTCCCAGTGCTCGTCAGGCTTAATAAAATCGCCTTTGTTCGGCCCAAGACGCTGAACAATAAGCTTGGTGTAGTTGGTTCTATCAGATTTCATAACAGCAAATAAAGAATCCGTGAAAATCCTAGGCTCAATTCCTGCTGTCGTTTGCTCACCACCGCCACAGCTAATTACACCTAAGGAGGCTGCTGCGATGGTCGAGGCCGCTAATATCATTTTTGCTTTCATGTGGTTTCTCCGAGTTTTTATTGAAGTCTGTCCAGCGCCATTTGGACACTGGGTATTGTATTAGCGGGTTGACCGCTAAAATTGGTCTTAATCAATGCGGGATCTGCAAGGGCATCAATCGAAAATTCGAGACTGTGACAATTCAGGCATACAGGCCTTATCATTTTCTCATTTGGTCGTAGTGTGGTGTTTTGGTTGTGCTGCACTGAGATGACTTTTTGCCCCATCACTTCGACTTCCATTCGCGGCATGTGACAGCTCGCACAGCTAACACCTTCTAGAAAATCAGCTTCACCGGCTCTGACCTGTTCCCATTTAAGCCCATGTGGTGAATCTAAATAATGTGTGCTGTGTTCGTCTTGATGACAGCTCAAACATGCATCGACAGCAGCGTAGACTCTATCGACGGAATGCGGATTGTGACAGCTATTACAGCTGAGTTCGGTATCTGCATGAGAGGCTTTGAACTTCAACCTGCTGTGCGCGTCCATAGACATTGCAGGCGTCATTGCAGTTAAACCTTGCGCTAATCGCATGCCGTGTTTTCCTTGCTGAAACTGTGTCGTTTGGGTTGAATGACAGGTCTCACACACTTGCATATTTGGACTGTCATTCCAGTTGTCTCTATCATCATGACAGGTATCGCAACCGATATTATTTTGCGCATGAGCAGAGTCCGCCCAAAGGCCAAGCGTATCCTGATTCTTCTGCGTTTGAGGAAAGCTCAAGGGGGGCATTTCAGTAGGCAACGAAACCGTGTCTTTGAGATACGCACTCAATTCCACGGCAAGCTGTTTGCCGCTCTCATCGACCCAAGCGTTCCCAGCATGCTGTAGCAAGAAATCTTCGTACAAGGCGCGATTATCGTGATAATTATGGCAACCGGAACTTGCACATGTTTCGAAACCCATACCCTCATGCGAAACACGGTCTTCAGCGATATCTTGATGGCAGTGGAAGCAAAAATCTGTCGGTAGTGATACTCCCATTGGATGCATAATGTCTGGATTGTGTTCTACGTGGCAAGAGACGCACATCCGCGCATCAATCTTCTCTAATCGGTCAACGTTTCTTGGATCGGTGAACTTAGTCTTTGGGTGGGAATCTTGAGAGATTTTTAACTCTTCAGCGTGGCAGGAAAGACAGGCTTCCTGAATAACTTCCGGACCTCCAAAGCCATTCCCGTGACAGCTTTCGCACGCCATTTCAATTTGAAAGTGTCCGTGACTGGTTTGGCCGATGAGAAAATCCGCTTTTTCTTCTTGGATAAATAATTGTGCACCTAGATACCCGGATAAACCTAATACCAAGAAAATCCATAGTTTCCACTTCAATGCATTGATGAACTTCATCCTTTACATATCCTCAAAAATAATAAACAGACAGAATATGAAAGGCCAAAAGCACTGGCAGTGGCCAGAACACAACAATGTGGGCATTCACCAAAAACCGCTTTGCACGCTTAACTGACATGGTTGGTTTTGCACCCTCAATTGCAGCTATAGCAGCAGAGGCACCTCCGACAAGGGCGATAAGTAAGAAGTTGATAATTAACCAACGGTTGACGCCTTCGCCTAAAGAGATGCCAGTGTGTGCAAAAAGTGTTGCCAGTGCGAACGTAGTTACCAAGACGTGAATTAAGCGCCACATATCAAATTTCCCGATAGAAAACTTCTTCCAACGTTTCCTGAAACTCAAAAAGACGGTAAGTGCCGTCAATCCGAGCATGGTAAAACCGCTGGTTTGTCGCCACTGGCTTTCTGTCCACAACCAGCTGAGTGTTGGGATTTGAACAGACGTTGGCGCAGGTATTTTAGGTAATGCCAAAATGCACACCGCTAAGATAGTGGCAATGATCGAGAGCGCCATTAATACTGTCTTTACGGGCAGTTTTTCGATAGGCGCTGCACAAATCTGCTGCGCAATGGGTTTACACGTGCCACACATCGTCCCAACGCCAAGCTCACTTGCTAGCGCGTCTGGACTATTGGATTTTTCGTTAAGACAGGCTTTAATTTGGCCAAGTGTCACCTGTTGGCAATTACAGATGATGGTGCTGTTAGGCATGGTTTCATAAGAATCACCGGGTGAGTCAAACAACTCTCCTGTTTTTGTGAATTTCCATTTATCCCAAGGCCAAAGGTATTTTTCTTGTTCAACTGCTTGTTGCAGAGATTTGACGTAATTGCATGGGCCGACGGCAACTGCACCAATAAGCTTATTCCCTCTTAAAAACAAACGTATGTAGGACGTATCATTTTCAAAAATAAGGCTTTGCCCAACTTGGTATTTAAACTCGTCAGTAACAGTGCCCGCAGAGAACACATCGCACCCGACAACCTTTAATTGAGTTGATGTTACCGCGCCAGTATATTCTCGTTTGGCACCCATCAAATTTGCTGCTAGGACATTCGCTTGTGCAAGACCCGGAGCAACTATGCCAAAGATCTGATTATTATGGTCGGAGCATTCGCCAATGGCATAAATATTTTTTGAGCTTGTTTGAAGCAGGTTATCGATTAGTATGCCTTTTCTTGTGTTCAAGTCGGCGGTTTCTGCAAGCTCAATTGCAGGCGAGATACCGGTTGCAAAGATCACCGTATCGCAGGAAATACACTCGCCACCATCAAGCGTGATCGCCTCAACTTCGTCATCACCATCGATTGATTTGATTGAGCGGTTAAGAACAAAATTAATTCCGATGGATTCGGCAAACGCTTGTAAGCGCTCTGCGCCAGTTTCATCTAGCTGTCGGTTTAAAATGTGGGCAGTGTGCTGAATGACGGTGACTCTTGTCGAATGTCGAAGCATTGCCTTCGCTGACTCAAGCCCAAGCAAGCCACCCCCAACGACGACACAATGACGAGATTTCACTTGTCGCGCAAACAGTCTGGTAGTGTCTTTAAGGCTCCTGAATTGAAATACGCCTGGAGTATCAACGCCTTTAATTTTTGGAATGTAGGGGCGTGAACCAGTCGCAATAACAAGCGAATCGAATGCGTGCTGGGTCCCAAACTGGTCAGTTATTACTTTTTCGTCCGTATCAATTGATGTGACTTTGCAGTTTACGTGCTGAATCAAACCATAATGCGGTTTAAACTCGCTTTGTATTCCCTCAAAAGAAACTTCACCGCCCAAAAATGACGACAACATTACCCTGTTGTAAGGTGCATCTGGTTCTTCGCCGAATATTTTGATTTGGCCTTGCCAGCCAGCGTTAATGAGCTGATTTACAAAATGTACACCAACGGGGCCATTACCTATCACGATAACAGTTGGTGGATTAGATTTTGATGGAACAACGATGTTATCTAATTGTTTATCAACGCCCACTTCTTGACCTTTAAAAAAAAAAGACGCCCCACTGCTAATGCAGAGTGGCGTCTTTGCCGTAAATTGAATTCACAATGTAGTTTTAAGGACCCTATGAATTAGACTGGGCCGCTTTCCTTCGTTTAGCAATTTGCAGGCCATATAAAAAAATGTTTTAAATCAAATGCTTATGCTTATTAATAATTTGTAACTATTATTCTGTTGCATTGATGTTGATCAGTTATGCACTTATTTGGATCTCAGATTTGCAATATATTTGGGAAAAATGGCGTTGTAGAATACTTTGTTAACTTTGTATTAATTGGCCAAGATGCGATAATCAGCTGTCTTTAATAAAATGTTAAAAAACGTGAAAATGTGAACTCTTTTAACGAGTCACACCACTTGGTGTTGAAATACATGTATCAACATAATTCAGTATCAAACAGACGATAATTAAAAGGAAATGGAAGTGATTAAACCCTAGTTAATTATTTCCCTGAATGAGCAAAAGCACGCAAAGCATTACCGGTCAATTGATATCCAACCCACTCACTTTTTGGTTTTGCGCCAATTGATTCATAGAACGCAATAGAAGGCGTGTTCCAATCAAGTACGGCCCATTCAAAACGCCCACAATCATCCGCGATTGCCTTTGATGCTAAGAATCTCATCAGCGCTATACCTGCACCGATGCCTCGTTGAGCCGGTGTGACGTACAAGTCTTCAAGATAAATTCCTTTTTTACCCAACCACGTGGAGAAGTTATAAAAATACACGGCAAACCCAATGGGTTGTTGATTTAATTCACAAATTATTGCGTCAACTGTGGCTTCTTTAGAAAAGATGGCTGTCTTTATATCTTCCTCATTTGCAACGACTTCGTGCTCGGCTTTTTCGTATCGCGCCAATTCGACAATAAAGTGAAGGATTGTTGCGCAATCATCCTCGTTTGCGAGACGTATGAAAATGTCTGACATGCTGTGTACCATTTAGAATTATTCGATCAACAAGCTTCGAAGTATAGTGTTTTATGTGGTTAAAGACAGGGGCTAGTTAGTTACTTTTATCCTGTAACGGAAGCGTGTTTCTTGAGTAATATCAGTCATAAATAATACAGCGGCAATGTCCCACATGCGCTCTTCAAAATTCGCGGCTTTGTGTATTGCTTGCTGTGATAAGTATTTGAGTTCATGTTCGAGGATTTCTGTATCCGGTCTTGGCGCCTTATTTATGGTGATAGATAAGGCACAAAATTCTCCTAACTTTTGCGCACGATGGATAAAGTTCAATTTTGCTCGATGCGTGCTCAATTGATAGTCCCATCGTGCTATTACCCTTTCTGCTGCATTGATTGCACTTGGGTCATAACAGACGAAAAGTTCTGCACTAGTGGGACCCGAGTCATTTGACAGATTTTCAATGCATTTTCTTATGTAACCTTGGCTATCATCGTCGTCTAAAAACAACCAAGCAGTATTTAATGTGCCGTAATTGGCAACACCGGGATTACCACCATTGTCACGCATTAACGCCAATGCCGTTGAAGGTACAGGGTTAGCTGTCGTCATGGCAGGGATAAAGCCTTGCGGTTTTTTCTCAATATAAATACATACTTGCGACGACGAGCGTGCATGCAAATTGCGAAGAGCCAAAGACATTCCAGGCAGCTTTTCGTCATGTTGAAGTGAAAGTAGCTTTTCAATGTTGGCTTGAATTAACTCGGTGAAAAACGGCTTGCAGTTTGATTCATCTTCATCGGCTTGGAGATGTAAAATGTGCTTATCCGCTTTGACGGCCTTTACACGATACTGAATTGAGGTTAGGTCGTAGCCAGCTGCAATCTCATTCAGTTTGGGAAAAGTAACAGAAACCTTTGAATTAACCCTTTTCGAAAAAGGCTGGTCGAGTTGTAATCTCAAACCACTTATTGAAATGTCTTCGGTAAACCCGTGAATCCTCATTTGATTCGCAGATACGATGATAGGGGTTCTAAACACATATCGCGCCTGCCTTCTCAGATCTTGCTCTTTATGTCGATATGGATCAATAGTCATTGGTGGTTTATTGCGCGGGTGACCGAAGTATTTCAATAGCCGTATGTCTAGCTTATTTAGTTGCCTGCGCTGGTATACCGCCTGATTGTCTGTATTTGTGACGTCTGCAATTGATACGATAGCCTGTATTTTGCCTATGCGACCTTTGAGTCTAGGGGAAAGTGGTTTGTTGGCTCTGGCGGCGGCCTTGCTGACATCGTCTGGTAACGACGTAGGCAGGTAAGCATCATTTGGATTGACGTGTTGAACACAAAGGTTGAATACGCGCCAACTTACGCGACGTGAGCCATAGGCCAAGAAGGTTTCAGCCAATTTGGGTTGTTCCAAAAGCTCATGAAGATATGCCGAATAAAAATAAATTTTCTCTTTGTCTATATGATGAAAGCAATAGACAGTCATGGACTCTCCCGTGGCTTTTGATAATAAATATCGCACTCGAAGCGGGCTGAATAAATAGCCCAGCATTTGCTGATAGTTCTCGTTTAGCCAATAATCAGTGATCCTTTTTGCACAGCCGTTAAGGCTCATATAAAGAGGCCCGAGATGACCTTGCTTATTTTCACCCAGGAAAACAGGCAAACTCGTGTTCGCATTCGCGAAACTTTGTTCATAAATCTTGCTGGAAAGGGCCATTTCAACATTATCGAGATTGACTTTGTACCTGCGTTTATATTGATTGACCAAGTTACTGACAAACGTATTAAAACTGGGGTGTTTATTTATCTGCGTGCGATATAAGTGGATGCAGCTTTTAGCGCCTATGCCCGACAAGCCTAAGATCTGGTATTCAATGCGTTCTCTGTGTATACGACTCGATTTGTTCAAGCCCCTGAAAACAATGTGTAAGGTGTTTATGCCTCGTAGTTTGTGCAATGACTTGGGATCCTTAAAACGTATTTTCAGACCACTGACAGAAAGGTCAATCGTCGACGCATGCGCACTGGTGTTATCATTAAAAAACACTTCAATAGCGACAACATAGTTCAGCCTTTCTTCCTTTCTTGATGGGAAATTGAGAAGTTCCTGGCAAGGTGTCAAAAACGTACTTTCTGATGTGTCGATTTCTGCCTCATATCTAACCTTTGAGGGAGTTTTGACCAATGCCTGACGTTTTTTTTCTTTTTCGGCGAATTCCAATACGCCTTCATAAACGCCAAAGGTATATCCGCCGTAGTGCTTGGTGAGTTTTTCAAATGCCTGAATTGCGCTGCCGTGAAGGTAATGCTGGATGCCACCATAGGTATATAGCTCGCATGTATCCTTGATTTTTCGCCGCAAATCAATAGAGCGAATACAGGGTTTTGCAAGTCGTTTGACTTCCATTTTTAATAGAAATTTGTGCTTGTTTGCCACATCCTTCGTGCGCTTATCAAACGCATTTTGAAATGTTGATTGATTCACCATTGGTGCTAATGAGTGAATGATATCGCGATAGGGCGCAAAGTCTGGTGACATATCAGTGTTTAGAATTAGACTAATTGGTTCTATGTGTTAACTTACCTTATCGGTAATTCTTTAAAAAGCTTTGAATTATTTGATGTGTCCTGTGCATCACTCCTAACTCTAATCGAAAGACAGTATGGCAAAAAGAAAAACAGCCTTTGTATGCAATGAATGCGGTGCCGAACACGTGCGTTGGCAAGGCCAATGCAATGAATGTGGTGCCTGGAATACGCTTTCCGAGATTGTATTGTCTTCCGCAACGAGTTCAAAACCAAAAACGTACAGCGGGTTTTCTGGTAACACAAACGCAAAAGTAGAGGTGCTCAAAGATATTGATGTTTCGTCATTGCCGCGATTCACTTCAGGCTTTACAGAACTCGATAGGGTATTGGGCGGTGGCATCGTGCCGGGTGCAGCTATGCTGATTGGTGGCTCTCCGGGCGCAGGTAAATCGACTTTGTTACTTCAAGTGATGTGTTTTCTCGCTGAACATGAGAGCGTGTTATATACCACAGGAGAAGAGTCATTACAGCAAGTAGCATTGCGCGCCAAGCGTTTGCAATTGCCGGATGACAAGCTCAAGTTACTGGCGGAAACGGATGTTGAATCCATCTGCCACCTTGCGCTTGAACACAAACCTAAAGTCATGGTGGTGGATTCCATTCAGGTAATGAGCCTTGCTGATATCTCTTCAGCGCCAGGTGGCGTTTCGCAAGTGCGAGAGTGCGCAGCTGCTTTAACGCGTTTCGCCAAACAACATCACATTGCTATGTTTATTGTTGGGCATGTGACCAAAGACGGTTCATTAGCTGGCCCAAAGGTGTTAGAGCACTGCATTGATTGTTCAATGATGCTAGAAGGTGAAGCCGATGGAAGGTTTCGCACCCTCAGAGGGATAAAAAACCGTTTCGGGGCGATTAATGAACTTGGGGTTTTCGGCATGACTGAAACAGGCATGCGGGAAGTGTCAAATCCGTCGGCTATCTTCCTCAATCGTCAGCATACCCCATCGCCTGGCAGCATCGTAATGTCAGTATGGGAAGGTACTAGGCCATTGTTGGTTGAAATTCAAGCGCTGGTGGACAACACACCGTTGAATAACCCGCGTCGTGTTGCTGTTGGTTTGGATCACAATAGGCTGGCTATGTTGATTGCTGTTTTACATCGGCATGGCGGGATCCAAATGCACGACCAAGATGTCTTTGTCAACGTGGTCGGTGGTATAAAAGTCTCAGATACCAGCGCGGATTTAGCTTTGCTTCTATCAATGCTGTCTAGTTTTAAAAACAACGCATTACCAAAAGGGTTGATAGCGTTTGGCGAGGTAGGGTTATCAGGTGAAATCAGACCTGTTCCCAATGGCAGCGAGCGGATCATTGAAGCTGCAAAGCACGGTTTCACGCGCGCGATCGTGCCCACTGCTAATGCGCCAAAGAATCTGGTCAAAGGCATAGAAGTCCTAGCAGTGGAAAGGCTCAACGATGCCTTAGACCTGATTTAGCCCTCGCTAGTCTGCAATTTTCTTGTATTTCAACCGATGCGGTTCAACAACATCTTGTCCGTAGGTATCTTTCAACCAAGTCGCGTAGTCAGAGTAGTTACCTTCAAAGAAATTAATGTTGCCTTCATCGCGGTAGTCCATGATGTGTGTTGCCACTCTATCAAGGAACCATCTATCATGCGAAATCACCATGGTACAGCCTGGAAATTCAAGCAACGCATTTTCCAGGGCGCGCAACGTTTCGACGTCTAAATCGTTAGTAGGCTCATCGAGTAATAATACATTTCCACCTGCTTTTAGCAGTTTGGCCAGATGCACGCGATTACGTTCACCGCCAGACAAATCCTTAATGTATTTTTGCTGGTCCGTTCCTTTGAAATTAAATCTGCTGCAATATGCTCGGCTATTTATCTCAAAACTGCCGATACGGATAATGTCTTGATCGTCCGAGATTTCCTGAAACACGGTTTTTGTGCCGTCCATATGATCTCTGAACTGTTCGACGCTTGCTATTTGCACCGTGTCACCTAGAGAAATATCACCAGCATCAGGTTTTTCGGTTGTCGTTAGCATCCTAAACAACGTCGATTTACCTGCACCATTTGGTCCGATGATGCCAACGATGGCTCCCTTTGGTACGGTAAAACTTAAATCATCAAGCAGGACGCGTTCACCATATGCTTTCTTTAATCCTTTAACTTCAATGACCTTATCACCCAGCCGCTCGCCAGGTGGAATAAACAACTCATTAGTTTCGTTTCGTTTTTGGTAATCAGAGGTATTCATTTCTTCAAATCGGGTCATGCGTGCTTTACTTTTAGCCTGTCGGCCTTTGGGATTTGAACGCACCCATTCAAGCTCTTGTTTAATCGACTTTTGCCGCGCATTTTCTGCGCGCTCTTCTTGCTCAAGGCGTTTTTCTTTTTGCTCGAGCCAGCTAGAGTAGTTACCTTCCCACGGGATCCCTTCACCGCGGTCAAGTTCGAGGATCCACCCTGCGACATTGTCCAGGAAGTACCTATCGTGTGTAATGGCGACTACTGTCCCTTCATAGTCATGTAAAAAGCGTTCTAGCCATGCAACAGATTCTGCGTCCAAGTGGTTTGTTGGCTCATCGAGAAGAAGCATCTCGGGTTTTTCAAGGAGCAATTTACAAAGCGCAACGCGCCGACGTTCCCCGCCCGACAGTTTACTCACATCTGCATCCCATGGCGGTAAACGCAAAGCATCGGCAGCCCGCTCCAATGCATTTTCCAAGTTATGACCGTCTTTGCTTTGAATTATCGCTTCCAGTTCCCCTTGTTCTTTGGCCAGTGCGTCAAAGTCAGCGTCTGGTTCTGCGTAGGCCGCATATACTTGATCTATTCTCGCTAAGGCATCCACGACATCGGCGACGGCTTCTTCGATATTGCCTCTGACGTCTTTTGATTCGTCCAGTTTAGGCTCTTGCGGAAGGTAACCAATCTTTAGTCCTTGTAGTGGGCGAGCTTCGCCCTCAATTTCCGTGTCTATGCCGGCCATTATGCGAAGCAGCGTCGATTTCCCTGCGCCGTTTAACCCGAGCACGCCGATCTTAGCTCCGGGGAAAAAACTGAGACTGATATTCTTAAGAATTTGCCTGTTTGGTGGGACGATTTTGCCCACGCGATGCATTGAGTAAACGTATTGCGCCATATTTGCTGTAATTGATTTTTAATTAGGACAGATTACCAATATTGTAAATCAGATAAGTGGCTTTAGTCACATAAATCTATGCTAGTATTCTAACAACGCATAATGCGGTTTGCGTGTTGAAGTATCACTGATGTATCGGAGGAAAAATGACAATAACAATTGCACTGCTTGCTGAGAAAATAGGAGGAGAAGTACAAGGAGATGCCAGTGTATCGGTGGATAGCATTGCAAATTTATCAAAAGCGAAGCCTCATCAACTATCATTCTTGTCCAGCAGCAAATACGCAAATGATCTAGAAGTGACGCAAGCGGGCGCGGTGATATTGTCAGTAAAAGACGCAGAAAATTTTAA
>JBCDMA010000118.1:0-11060 GCA_038744645.1 Pseudomonadota bacterium
GCAGTTTCTACCGCTGATTTGACCACCTCATTTTCTCTGGGATTTGATACGTCCTGAGAATATTTTATGTTGAGCAATTTTTGTGGAAACTTGTGATAACCATTTGCCAATGTGCTTAGGCTTGCTTGAGCGCGTAACATGGCAGAAATGACTTGCAACCCAGCAACAATTCCGTCTCCTGTTGTTGCATATTGTAAGTTTAGAACATGTCCGGAATTTTCTCCCCCAATCATCCATTGATTTTTTTGCAGTAATTCCACGACATATCTATCACCCACATTAGCGCGCTCAAAAGGTACGCCGAGCTGACCTAAGGCCAATTCCATGGCGAGGTTAGTCATTTTTGTGCCGACGACGCCGCCCTTTAACGTACCAGTGCGCAGCGCATCGCGTGCAATGATGTATATAATTTGGTCACCATCAATCACATTGCCTTGTTCATCAACCATCATTATGCGATCGCCGTCACCATCAAGTGCAAAACCTAAATCGGCATTATTTTCTTTCACAGCATCGATACAAGCTCTAATTGATGTGGCACCTACTCTCTTATTGATATTAAGGCCATCAGGATTTGTTCCAACCTCATACACGGTTGCACCCAATTCTCTAAGTACATTTGGCGCAATATGATAGGTCGCACCATGCGCACAATCGACGACGATCCTCAAGCCGTTCAAAGACAATTCAGATGGAAAAGTACCTTTGCAATATTCAATGTAGCGGCCGGCAGCATCATTCACACGGGAAGCCTTACCCAGTTTGTCAGAGGCCACACATGTCATTGGTTGCTGCATCTGTTTTTCAATCGCAAATTCGATATCGTCTTCCAGCTTCAATCCTGTCGAGGCAAAAAACTTAATCCCATTGTCATAATACGGATTGTGAGACGCGCTGATGACAATGCCAGCTTCCGTTCGAAATGTTTTTGTTAAATATGCGATTGCCGGCGTAGGCATAGGCCCTAACAACCCAATATCTATGCCCGCTGCAGACAGACCAGCTTCGAGTGCGGACTCCAACATATAGCCTGATATCCGAGTGTCTTTTCCAATCAAGACCTTGTTGGTGCCATGACCTGCAAGAATCTTTCCTGCCGCCCAACCTAGTTTTGTTACAAACTCTGGATTTATATGACTTTCACCTACTCTTCCGCGGATCCCATCAGTTCCAAAAAATTGTCGTGTGCCCATTATTTACCTATTCAACACTATTCATTTTATCGACTAGCTTGGCTGCATCAATCACCGCTTCTACATCGTGCACTCTCAGCACCGAGGCACCGTGCAATGCAGCTATTGTGTGTGCTGCAACATCACCGAATACTCTCTCATCTACTGACTTGGATATGACATCACCAATCATAGACTTTCTCGACATGCCCGCAAGCACTGGAAGGTCAAATTGGGTGAATGATACAAAGTGTTTCAACAATTGAAAGTTGTGGTCTCGCGTTTTACCAAAACCAAATCCCGGATCTAACATGATTTGGTTATAGCGAAACCCCGCACTAGTTAACGTATTTATCTTTTCCCTGAAAAAATCAAGAATAGATTCAACAACAGAATCATATTCGGGTTGGTCTTGCATGTTGTTAGGCTCACCCTTCATATGCATGATGCACGTGGGGATGTTTTTCTTTTTTGCAAGCGACGCGGCCGTGTTAAGTGCACCATCACTGCGTAATGCACGGACATCGTTAATAAGTTTGGCGCCAGCATTCACTGCTTGCACCATCACTTCAGGTTTACTCGTATCAATCGAAATAATGGTATCCAGCTCACTATTGATTGCACGGATAATCGGGATAACTCTCGATAACTCTTCTTCCAACAACACTTCCGCTGCACCCGGACGTGTAGACTCACCACCAATATCGATGAAC
This sequence comes from Pseudomonadota bacterium, assembly GCA_038744645.1. Classification (GTDB taxonomy): domain Bacteria; phylum Pseudomonadota; class Gammaproteobacteria; order Enterobacterales; family Alteromonadaceae; genus Glaciecola. The sequence continues at coordinate 1,886 of JBCDMA010000118.1, forward strand.
GTCGCACCTGCATTTATCATTCGTTCAGCTTGTTGCAGCGCTTTGTCAATTGAATTTATTTTCCCACCATCTGAAAAGGAATCAGGCGTCATATTTATAATGCCCATCACTTTAGGGCCAGAAAAATATACCGTTTTATCTCCGAATTCCATCATGATTCTGCTAATCCAACACAGTCCCTGAAATCATGAATAGTAAAACTAATGAATGAGATCCACAACCAAAAAAAAAGCGCCGATGAGCGGCGCTTTTTTTATTCACGTTGTATTTTACTGAGGTGATGTACTCGCTTCCCCATCATCTTTTGGTTTGTCCTGCTTACCTACATTCATAGTGGTTCCGCCGGATGAATCATCTGAATCAGATCGTTTGTCCCAATCCGCAGGAGGCCTCACATCCCTCCTCTCCATAAGGTCATCGATCTGTCGTGCATCAATGGTTTCATATTTCATTAACGCATCTTTCATCGCATGAAGAATATCCATGTTTTCCTCGAGTATTTTGTACGCGCGCTTATAGTTGCGATCGATAAGTTCCTTTATTTCGCCATCAATTGCGCGAGCCGTTTCATCAGACATATTTGCCGATTTACTCATGGAACGACCCAAAAAGACTTCGCCCTCTTCTTCCGCGTATAACTGAGGACCCATTTTTTCTGACAGTCCCCATTGCGTCACCATCTTTTTAGCAATATCCGTCGCACGCTCTATGTCGTTTGACGCACCGGTTGTCACTGCATCTTGACCATAAATAATGTCCTCAGCTATTCGACCACCAAATAGGCTTGAAATCATACTTTCCAAATGGCGTTTGGTGTAACTAACGCGATCTTGTTCAGGTAAGTACATTGTCACACCGAGCGCTCTGCCACGTGGAATGATCGACACCTTATATACTGGATCATGGTCAGGTACAATTCGTCCGACGATAGCATGTCCAGCTTCGTGATAAGCTGTCATTGCTTTTTCTTCTTCAGTCATTACCATGCTGCGACGCTCAGTTCCCATCATGATCTTGTCTTTCGCTTTTTCGAACTCTTCCATTGATACAAGACGACGGTTCGCTCTTGCCGCAAATAGTGCTGCTTCATTTACCAGATTAGCAAGGTCAGCCCCAGAAAATCCTGGCGTTCCGCGCGCGATAACAGATGCTTCGACATCATCACCGATAGGTACTTTGCGCATATGTACTTTTAGGATTTGTTCGCGGCCGCGAATATCTGGCAAGCCGACAACGACTTGTCTGTCAAAACGGCCTGGACGTAATAATGCAGGGTCAAGTACATCTGGACGGTTAGTAGCGGCAATAACTATTATGCCTTCGTGACCTTCAAATCCATCCATTTCAACAAGCATTTGGTTCAGCGTTTGTTCACGTTCATCGTGACCACCACCCAGTCCTGCTCCACGTTGGCGGCCAACTGCGTCAATTTCGTCGATGAAAATGATACAGGGTGATGACTTTTTCGCCTGTTCGAACATATCGCGAACACGTGATGCACCGACACCAACGAACATCTCAACGAAATCTGAACCTGAAATAGTGAAGAACGGCACTTTGGCTTCGCCTGCAATGGCTTTTGCCAAAAGTGTTTTACCCGTGCCCGGTGGTCCCACCATCAACACACCTTTCGGTATTTTGCCGCCAAGCTTTTGAAATTTTGTTGGGTCGCGCAAGAAATCTACTAACTCGCTGACCTCTTCTTTCGCTTCATCACACCCCGCTACATCGGCAAACGTCGTTTTAATTTGGTCTTCGCTCAACAATCTAGCTTTGCTTTTACCAAAAGACATCGCGCCGCGTCCACCGCCACCTTGCATCTGACGCATGAAAAATATCCATACGCCAATCAACAGCAGCATCGGGAACCACGATATTAAAATATTTGCCAAGAGACTCGGCTGCTCAGGCGGTGTGCCAAATGCTCTGACATCATATTTTGCTAAGTCAGATACAAGCTGCTCATCGATTACCGGCATATAGGTGACGAAACTCTCACCTGTCGTCGTACGCCCTTTGATTTCGTTACCTTTAACGGTAACCTCTTGAATATCACCACGTTGTACTTGTTGCAAGAAAGTTGTGTAGTCTTTCTGTACACCCATGGGCTCGCTTCCAGTGAAGTTTTTGAAAACCATCATCAACACCACTGCTATAAACAACCACAAGATTAAATTTTTTGCCATGTCGCTCAAAGCTCGTCACCTCTTTTTAATAACGCGCGTTTGCGTTTCGTTACCTTAGTAAGACTACTATACTTTATAGCCTTTCGCCACCAGATACACTTCTCTTGAACGCGACCTTGAAGAATCCGGTTTTCTTGTTTTAACGGATAAAAATTGGTTTTTGATCGCTTTAAAAAACGCATCAAACCCTTCACCTTGAAAAACTTTTATTACAAATTTTCCATTTTGCTTGAGTACTTGCTCACACATGTCAAGCGCCAACTCACACAAATACATAGAACGTGCTTGGTCAATCGCTTGATTCCCACTCATGTTTGGTGCCATATCCGATAAAATAACGTCAACGTTTCGACCATCAATTTTGTCGATAATTGCATCTAATACCGTATTTTCGCGAAAATCCCCTTGCAGGAACTCCACACCCGCGATAGGGTCCATCGGTAATAGATCACATGCTATTACCGTGCCATTAAACCCCACGTGTTCTACACAATATTGCGACCAACCACCAGGCGCCGCGCCAAGGTCGACGACGACGTCACCTGCACCGAGAAGTTTGTCCTTATCGTTTATTTCTTCAATCTTAAACACCGCTCTGGATCGCAATCCCAGTTTCTGCGCCTTTTGAACGAAATAATCTTCTCTGTGTTCTTTCAACCAACGTTTACTGCTTGCCGATTGTTTTTTCTTCGCCATCTTTAACCTAGCTTCTATTTGATTAACATCTGCAAGCGAAAACAACGCTAAGTAATCGCTAAAAGAAAATCCAAACGCTTTTTTGACTTATCCAGTATCGGCTTATCGTCACTATCACACTGTCAAATGAAACATGCATCGTCGATGCTTTTTATAGTAAGCCGGCAATGGTTTTTACACTGCACATTGGTCTATCGCTTTGTATGTAAAGTATAGGTAGAATAATAAAAATCAAGGTTACATTAACAAGCGGTATTAGATGCGATTATCAAGTAAGCAAAAACAGTTTTTAAAAGGACGCGCACACGCGCTGAAGCCAGTCGTTCAATTGGGTAATAATGGCTTAACAGAAGGCGTGGTAGCTGAGATTGATAATGCACTCGGGCATCATGAATTAATAAAAATAAAAATACCAACCGACGATAAAACGCAAAAGTCACTTATTGCTGATGCTATATGCGGTGAGACAGGCGCATGCAATGTTCAACTTATCGGCCACACCCTCGTTTTATTTCGATCGAGCGAGCGTGAAAAAATTAGTCTTCCCAAGTCATAGACAACTAATATCGATGTAAAATCACTTCCACCACGTTGACCCTATATCACTCACCATTTACAAGTACTGAGATTTCACGAAGGCGATTCACAGCCTTTGCATTGATTGATTGGCTAGGGAAATAGTGATTCGCACGCAGCGTACCAGCGCTTTTTCCCGTGCTGATTTCAAGTGCTTGGTCCACTGTTTTAACGGCAAAGATGTGAAAATCACCTTGTTCAACGGCATCCACCACTTTTTTGTCCAACACGAGATTGACTACATTTGAGGCAGGTATGATAACGCCTTGCTTTTTCGTCAACCCTCTTGCGGCACATAGCGAGAAAAAACCTTCGATTTTCTCATTCAGTCCACCCACGGCTTGAACTTCACCGAACTGATTAATACTGCCGGTAACGGCTATGCCTTGATTTAAGGGTTCGTCTGCTAACGCGGATATTAAACACATCAGTTCAGCAAGTGAGGCGCTATCGCCATCGACATAGCCATAATTCTGCTCCAGCGCAATATTCGCAGATAACGTCAATGAAAAATCTTGGGCAAATTTATTTCCTAAGTAACCACTTAATAAAAGAACGCCTTTGGAGTGAATTGATTGGCCCAATTCGACCTCGCGTTCAATGTCAATTACACCATTGGCACCCACATACACCGTCGCTGTAATTCTTGCAGGTGTGCCAAAAGAGGCATTGCCAATATCCAGTACGGTCAAACCATTGGCTGTACCAACGTCTGCACCATCCGTTGAAATAAGGATTTGACCTTGTTTGATGTCGTCCGCGAACTGATCCGAAACCCGTGCAGTTCTGTGCTTCTTCGCCGCCAACGCTCTTTCTATATCTTTGACTTCTATATCTAGTTTATTGTTACGTAGACAGAAAAACGCAACTTCATTTAGCAATTCCAAAATGTTTGCAAATTTAGCATTCAGTCTGCCCTGATGTTCCGACTGCCGCATGCTATACATCATCAGCCGCGCAAGAGATGCAGATGAAATCGTTCGCATACCCAACTTTTCAATTTCTTGTTGTACTCGAAGACAAAATTGTGATTGAGTATCTGCGTTCAACTCTATTTCGTCATCAAAATCCACCAGTACTTTGAACAACTCTGGAAAATCGCTATCGTAATCTTGTAGCGCATAATAAAGTCCTCTCGTACCAAGCAAAATAAGCTTTAAATTTAATTTAATGGGTTCTGGCGTGAGTGTCATTGAATTAACCATGCCAGGCTCGTATTGATGCACTTCAACTTTTAATTGATCGAATTTTAACGCCAGCTTCAGTGGCTCCCAGACATGTTTATTCGCGAATAACTTATCTGCATCCAAAACAAGATAGCCGCCATTTGCTTTGTGTAATGCACCAGCCGTGATCATGCGATAATTTGTAAAAACGCTACCTTGAATGTTGGTGTACTCAATTTTGCCAAACAGATTCTGATAACTCGGATTTGGTTCGTAAATAAGCGGTGCTTTTTGCGTGTTCTTGTTGTGAACAATCACATTTGGGACGTAATATTGGATCAACATTTCCTTGTGATCATATTCGTCTGCCTTATCGTCTTTATCAGGCGCATCCAAATGCTCGATGACCGTTTCAATGAGGTGCGGTTTCATCGCACTAATATGACGTTGAATTTGCAAATTGTTTGCATACTTTCTCTGCAACTCTTTCAACAACGGACGAATCGCTTGTTCCGTTACCTCTTTTTTCAGTGCTTTTCGCCTTTCATTGTTTTCTCTTTGCCAGCTTGGCATTTCAATGAGTGCTTCTGTGAGAGATACCTCAAGCTTGTCAACGTGTTCGTAAAACGCCTTTCTCACGTCTTCCGGGAAACTAGTAAAATCACTGTCTGACACGATTTTGCCATCGACTATGGGCGAAAAACTCACGCTGCCACCATCTTCTACCAACGCAACGCCTTGCTCTAATGCAAGCGCTTCAACCTCATCAATTGCCTGATCGTACTTTTGTTCGTAGTGCCTTGTAATCGCAGCCTTTCGGCGCTGAAAACCAGGGTTTTCGTATGCCGCGGGAAATGTCGCAAGGACTTCATCTACCAAAGCAGTAAAGTCTTTGACAACGAGGTCGCTTTCGCCTGCTTGCAATCGCAAAACGATAGGTTCACGTTCGTTTTCATAGTTGTTGATGTAGCACCAATCAAAGAGGTCGTTTGATTGTTTTAGTTCTTCTTTTATGCAATCACTGATGAGCGTAAAACGCCCGGTCGCTTGCTCGCCCATAACGTAAATATTGAATCCATGGGACTTAACTTCTAATCCAAAATGCAGCGCCTGTTTTGCTCTTTCTTGCCCAATAAGTGAATGCGCTAGCTGATTGCTCTCCTTTTCTAAGTATTCGCTTTTCAGGTCGATAGCAGGCACTAGTTGTTCTGTAGATAGTCTAAATTTATCCAAGGATTCTTTCGTTATTATCGTTTTTGTAGGGTCCACGCAAAACCAACCTGTTTAAAAGACAGTCAAAAAAATATCTCGCCATACTTTTCACCGCAGTGCATCAAAAATATCCAGGACAAATAAAAGGCGATTGGAGGTAGTGAGTACTTTCGATTTTGTCATCGTCGCTACGCATTTGTCCATACAGTATTCACCTTGGTTAATGGCAAAATAATTGTGTATGTAGGTATTATTTAGGTATCCTATACGGCTAGAGTGTAACCGCAAGCAAGCGTAGAGAAAAACAACAAAATGTCAAAAACCAACGGTATGTCAGTGAAAGATGTCTCAGATTATGCCCCCAAGGATATCGAAGCTTCAGTTCAAGCAAAATGGGCCACTGATGGTATTTACCATGCAGACGTAAACGAAAATAAAGAAAAGTTTTATTGTTTGAGTATGTTTCCCTACCCCAGCGGGCGCTTGCATATGGGTCACGTTAGAAATTATACCATTGGCGATGTCATTAGCCGCTATCAGCGAATGCAAGGGAAAAACGTACTTCAACCAATTGGTTGGGATGCATTTGGTTTGCCTGCCGAAAACGCGGCAATAGAAAACAAAACCGCACCAGCACATTGGACGCGAAAGAACATTGACTACATGAAAAAGCAGCTTAACTCTTTGGGGTTTGGCTATGATTGGCGCAGAGAGTTAGCAACGTGCGATGTAGAATACTACCGCTGGGAACAATGGTTTTTTACGCGATTATACGAAAAGGGACTCGTTTACAAAAAAATGGCCACCGTCAATTGGGACCCGATTGATCAAACCGTTTTGGCAAATGAACAGGTCATTGATGGCAAAGGATGGCGATCAGGTGCCGTGGTAGAGCAGCGAGAAATCCCTCAATGGTTTATTAAAATCACGGCGTATGCTGAAGAGTTGTTAACTGAATTAGAAGACCTATCTGGCTGGCCAAATCAAGTTAAATTGGCGCAAAAGAACTGGATAGGCAAATCGACTGGCGCGAACATTCGATTCGCCCTTGATGAACCTATTGCAGGTTTTGAACATTTAGAAGTGTATACGACTCGGCCAGATACGTTATTTGGCGCTACCTATTTGGCACTATCTCCACAACATCCAATATGTTTAACGCTCGCAGAAAAAAACCAAGCACTTGCGGACTTTGTTGCAACGTGTAAACAGGCGAAAACGTCTGAGGCCGATCTAGCGACCATGGAGAAATTAGGCAAAGCCCTATCGATCAATGTAATTCATCCCTTGACCAAGGAATTAATGCCCGTTTGGAGCGCCAACTTCGTGTTAATGGACTACGGTTCAGGCGCTGTCATGTCGGTTCCAGCGCATGACCAAAGAGATTGGGAGTTCGCAACAAAATATGGATTAGAGATAAAACAAGTGATCGCTGCAAAAGAGGGTGATGATTATGACTTGTCTACTGGTGCTTATTCAGAGAAGTCGACATTGATTAATTCTGAACAGTACAGTGGACTTACGTTTGATGACGCATTTGATGCCATTGTCACTGCATTGGAAACACAAAGCGCAGGTGAGAAATCAACAAACTACCGTTTGCGCGATTGGGGAGTGTCTAGGCAAAGGTATTGGGGCGCTCCGATACCTATCGTACATGATGAAAACGGCGATACGCAGGCAGTGAATGCGAATGAATTACCCGTCATTTTACCTGAAGATGTTGTAATGGACGGCGTCCAGTCACCAATAAAATCGGATAAGTCCTGGGCACAAACAACACACAATGGTGCACCGGCAACCAGAGAAACAGATACGTTTGATACCTTTATGGAATCGTCTTGGTACTACGCTCGCTACACATCATCGCCAGATGACGCCATGCTGGATCCCGACGAAGCAAACTACTGGCTGCCGGCTGACCAATATATTGGCGGTATTGAGCACGCCACCTTACATTTACTTTACGCGCGGTTTTTCCACAAATTGCTTAGAGATGAGGGCTTGGTCAATAGCAACGAGCCATTCAAACGATTGTTATGTCAGGGCATGGTACTGTCCAATGCATTCTTCTATAAAAACGAAAGTGGTAAAGAAATCTGGGTAAATACTACAGATTTAGATATTACAAGAGATGAAAACGGGCGCATTACGTCCGCACAGATCAAAGACACCGGACAAGTTGTCGAATATGCCGGCATGATTAAAATGTCAAAGTCAAAGAACAATGGCGTTGATCCGCAAACCATGATTGATACATATGGTGCGGATACTATCCGGCTCTATACCATGTTTGCTTCTCCGCCTGATCAAGATTTAGAGTGGACAGAAACAGCTGTTGAAGGCGCGAATCGATTCCTAAAACGCGTTTGGCGCCTAACGAGTGACTTTGTGGCGCTCGGATTGTCAGACACACCGCTGCATGGTGTAACACTGTCGAAAGAACAAAAGGCGTTGCGACGAGTCATACACGATAAGATTTCGAAGATAACCGATGATATTGAGCGGCGACAGACATTTAATACCGCCATCGCGAAGTTAATGGAGCTACTTAATACGCTACAAAAATTTCATATAAGAAACGATACAGATAAAGCTGTTTACCAGGAAGGTGTGATTGCGCTTGTAAAGATGCTTAACCCTATCACACCGCATATTTGTGAAGTTCTGTGGAAAGCACTTGGTCAAGAACAAGAATTACAGACTGCGCCCTGGCCTATCGCAGATGCAAGTGCATTGGTGGAAGATGAAAAATTAATCATTGTGCAAGTCAATGGCAAAGTACGTTCAAAAGTAACTGTGCCTGCTGATATCGATAAACAAGCACTTGAAGAAATGGCAGTCTCGCAAGAAAACGTGCAAGCATTCATCACGGATAAGACAATACGCAAAGTAATTGTTGTTCCTGGAAAGCTCGTCAATATTGTGGCGAATTAAGATGTCTCTTCTTCAGCGACTCGTTGTCATTTTTCTGTGTGCAAACACGGTGGCTTGCGGCTTTAGTTTGCGAGGTTCACAAGCGCTCCCCGAGGAACTCTCTGATATTGCAATCAATGCATCCACACAGTTTGCTCCGCTAGCGCGAACGCTAAGTGATAGATTACCCGTTTACCAACTCAATGGTTCTTTGATCGATTCATCATCACAAATCAATTCTCCTCGCAGTGCGACAGTACTGATTAAAATGCAGCCAGAACGCTTAGAACGAAGGTTGCTATCTCTTTTCAGCAGTGGTCAAGTTGCAGAGTACGAATTGATTTATTCTGTAGACTATGAAGTCACATTCCCAGATCGCGAAATGATAAACCATACGTTGACTGTGGCACGAGAATACCAAGA
>JBCDMA010000119.1:0-11019 GCA_038744645.1 Pseudomonadota bacterium
GAGACTATTCTCCTTGGTGATTCGTAAAACACATAAGTGATTTTACTTGCTGAGATTTCTTCAAGCATTTGCATACGCGCGTGTTGTTTAAGTGGGAAAAATCCTGCAAAACACAACTTGTTGGTTGGAAATCCACTGCTTGATAATGCAGTGACAAAAGCACATGGTCCAGGCAACGCTGTCACTTTGACATCTGCACTTCGGCACAAATTGACCAATTCATACCCAGGGTCGTTTATGAGAGGCGTGCCTGCGTCAGATATGAGCGCAATGGATTTACCCGCTTTCAGCAACTCAAGCAAATGCAGGCTTCTGGTCCCTTCGTTGTGCTGATGGAGACTCATTCTCTCTGTCGAGATATCAAAATGTTGAAGCAGTTTTGATGAGTGGCGCGTGTCTTCACACGCAATTAAGTCTACGTCTTTTAAGATGCTAATGGCACGAAATGAAATATCACCGAGGTTTCCGATGGGTGTTGGCACAATAAATAAGGTTGATTGCATTTTAGAAAGTATGAAGTTTGCTTATTTAAACACGATGAACAACAAAACTGGCCTTATTGCTGGCCAATTAATGGGGTTATATTGCGATGCTTAGAGTATACTTGAAGCATAACATAAAGTATAAGATACAACCGGCCTCCACATGACGTTGTAGTAACTTACTACAGCGCCTAATTGGATTTTAGACAGTAAATTCATTTCAATTGTTGGTGGCTGAGCAAACGACCAGTTATCACATTTTCAACTGGCGTTTTATCCTTGTGAATGTAGGCTTAGAGATATGACTCAAAGAGGTAAGATCTTGAAAAGTTATCGATTTTTTTCTGCGCTTCTTGCTGTAACTTTGTTGTCGGCATGTGGCGGTTCGGCAACAAAGGCAGTAAATCAACCGGTCATTACAAATGAGACTGAAGCAGTTGTTCTTGATGACACGGAAACACAATCTGATATCGAAAAGATAATATCGCGTTTTGAAGCCAGTCAAGACAGAACGGAAACCATTTGGTCACTGTTAGACTATGCGCAATTACAACAATCTGTTGGTCAGTGTGATACTGCCGAACTCATTATTTGGCACCTTATTGATGATATCAGTTTAGGCGGTCAGCGAGTTGCAGCTGAGCTGTTGCGCAGTGAATGCGTGATTTTATCCTTATTTCAGGGCAGTGGCATTGATGAAGAGGATGTTTTGCGGCTGGAGACCTGGTTGGCAAATGCAAAGGATTTAAACGCATCGAGCAACTTACCCAATCAGCGATTGAAGATTGCAACCGCGGCGCTCGCAATCATCGCTCAGCCTGTAGAATCCAGTTTTATTGAAATACTCTCCGTAGAACCCTCAGATTCAGCCTTGTATGAAGTGAAAAATGAATTAATTTGGCGCTCTATGACGGCAAAATCGGGTCAACAGCGAACGGAACTTGCCCAGAGAGATCCTATCATCGCAAGTTATCTCGCAATGTATGACATCATTTCTGATGCAAATTTAGATGACAGAACCCGACAACAACAGTTGAACACTTGGATTACGGCAAATGCTGACGAGCAGCTAATTGAAAGAATCCCTTCGGAAGTGCATACATTTTTGCAAACGCCATTGAATAACAGCAATAAAATAGCTGCGTTGCTACCCTTATCAGGCCGGTTATCTGCGCAAGGAGAGGCGATCAAACACGGCATAATCTCGGCGTATTTTTCAAACGCCAATACAGCGAACAATGAACCAGAGAGCCTTCCGCTCATTGAATTTATAGATACGGGTTCAAATGCAGTAATAAAAGATGACGTCCAAACAATCAACTTTCTGGAGTACAGTCATGTGATTGGACCACTACTTCCGACACATATAAGTGCGCTGGAAGCGATTATTACGCCGGGTACAAACACCCTATACCTAAATACCTCCAAGTTAGACGATGTCGATTTGGGAACGTCATACTTTTCTCTTTCACCTGAACAAGAAGCGACCCAAATTGCCCAAAGTATGATGCGTTCTAAAATCGCAAATCCAGTACTTATCTATGCACCTGGCAATAGGGCTAAACGCATGAGAGATACGTTTTTACGCGTATGGGAGCAAGGCAATGGACGCATGCCTGCAGATGTTAGCTTTAGTGACAACAAGAGTATGCGCGTCGGTATTACAAATGCACTTGGGGTACTGCAAAGCGAACAACGCATAAAACAGATGTCCAATTTGACCACAGAACGCGTACACAGCGTTACACGTAATCGCAGAGATGTTGACGCGTTTGTCGTTTTCGCAAGTGCACAACAGGCTGAACTCATTAATCCAATCATTGAATCAAGCATTAGCTTGTTCGGCAATGTCGATTTACCCGTCTACGCAAGCTCTTTTAGCTACTCGCATAAACAAAACAGAAATAGCCTTAGAGACCTTCGCAATATGGTGTTCTTAGATATGCCATTTGTTCAACCCAGTGGGCGGAACTCTGAACTTGCAAGACAAGTTGATGACGTTTTTAAGCAACCATCTACTTCATTCCTGCGATTGTTTGCTTTTGGGCATGACGCCTACACATTGGTGAAAAACAATGTGCAAATGAACATATTTAGTCACATCAATCGAGATGGCCTTACCGGCACATTGACAATGAAGCAGAACGAAATTCAACGAGATTTAGATTTATTGGCTATCAACACGCCTATAGCAAGGAACAGCAATTAAACAGTGGTATGCGTACAAGCAAGGTTTGGCAATTGAGCAACGCGTTAAAGCGTATCTCATTGAACAACAATTGACGTTTATTGAAGAGAATTATAAGTGCAAACTCGGAGAAATTGATCTTATATTTAAAACGGGGCAACTTTGGGTGTTTATTGAGGTCAAATTTCGCAAAGATGATAGCCATGGTGCGGCATTGGAGTATTTCACCTCACGAAAAAAAAGTCGTATGATTAGAAGTATCATGTGTTTTTTCGCTGAAAGGCAAATGAATATTCATGATCAAGAGATTCGGCTAGACTTAGTCGCAGTGGATAACCGTCAAATGGAATGGTTACAGGGAATAACGTAACACACAATAACTAATGAAATAATAATAAGATGATCGAAAATATTAAGAAGAATTTTAACGATTCAATCCAAACAAAGATCGCAGCTTCAGAAGCCCTTCCAGAAGTCATTGCAAAAGGCGCTAGCATGATGATCCAAACACTGATTCAGGGAAATAAAATCCTGACTTGCGGGAATGGTGGATCAGCTGGAGACGCTCAACATTTTTCTTCAGAGTTACTGAATCGATACGAGAGAGACAGACCCTCTTTACCGGCAATTGCACTCACTACCGACAGTTCAACAATAACATCCATCGCAAACGATTTTTCCTATGATGAAGTTTTTTCAAAACAAGTTAAAGCATTAGGTCAACCCGGCGACATACTATTGGCAATTTCTACCAGTGGTAATTCACCCAACGTTATTCAAGCCATGCAAGCGGCGTTAGCCAGAGACATGACAATTGTTGCGTTAACTGGAAAAGACGGCGGTGAAATGGCTGGTTTTATTGGTGAAAATGATGTCGAAATCAGAGTGCCCTCTCAGCGCACTGCGAGAATACAGGAAGTCCATCTGTTGATAATTCACAACCTTTGTGAAGCAATCGACAACGCCTTGTTTCCTATCGAAGAAACCGGTAACTAGAGAGGGGATGAGATAAAATGAATTTAACTAAAACTGTAACTTTGAGTTTTGTTCTTGCGTCCTTGCTTGTTTCTGGTTGCGCATCAGTTGTAGCAGTCGGTGCTGCCGGTGTAGCTGTATCTGCATCAGATAGACGCAGCTTAGGCACGCAGATTGACGATAAAACAACAGATACAAGAGTAAACAATGCAATAAATACTATTCCTGGAATTAGGGACGAAGCAGCAATAAGTGTTCATGTATACAATGGACAAGTATTGCTGACCGGACAAGCTATGCAGGATTCAATTATTACTCTCGCAGAAAAAAAAGCGCGAAGTATAGATAACGTTACTAAAGTACACAATCAAATTCGGCTTGGCACACCAATACCTGCATCATCGACCGCGCATGACGTTTGGCTTGGGACTAAAATACGGACTTTGATGACAGCTGACGAGTCTGTGCCTTTGACGAAACTTGATCTGATTGTTGAAGATTCGGAGGTTTTCATCATGGGCAAACTCACAAGAGAAGAAGCCAGTGCTACTATTGAATTAGCGCGGAACGTACGTGGAGTAACTAAAGTGATTCGAGTGTTGGAATTAACTGAGTAACCAAAAACTTCTGATAAAACCTACTTGATTACTTTTAAAGAAGCCCTGCCACTTTTGCGCGGACTTGGTGGCGGTGTCTGACCTTGTTCTTCCTTACTCTCGTTTGATGCATCTTGCTTAGGCAATTCCTCAGTGAACACAGTACCAGCACCATTTTCCTTTGCATAGATTGCGTTAACGGCGCCACATGGAAAAAACACTTGCATTGGTTGCCCGCCAAATCTGGCTTGAAATGAAATTGCATCATTGTTCAGCAAAAAATTAATACATGCCGTGGGCGATACATTTAGCACAATTTGACCATCTTTAACATATTGCGTCGGCACTTCCACACCTGGCCACTCAGTATTGACAACGACGTAAGGCGTCATGTCGTTATCAACAATCCAATCATAAAATGCACGTAGCAAATATGGTTGAGTAGAGGTCATTTCAGACAAAATTCAATCTCTTAGAGTGGATTGTGAATTTCGCGTTCTTGATCAGTGAGAGACGCTTTGAAAGACGCTCGTTCAAAAATGCGTTTCATATACGCATTCACTTCACGACTGCCGGTGCCGCTCAACATGATATCTAGTGCAGGTAAACGCCAAAGTAATGGTGCTAGATAACAATCAACAAGGCTGAACTCTTCGCTCATAAAATAAGGCGTTTCACCGAATACAGGAGCGAGAGATAGGATGGCCTCTTTGAGCTCTTGTCGAGCCTCATCGGTACCTTCTTCGCCTCTAAAAATTCTACCAGCTAAACTATACCAATCCTGTTCGATTCGATGCATCATCAGACGACTTTGGCCACGTGATACGGGATAAACTGGCATTAATGGCGGATGCGGGAAGCGTTCATCCAAATATTCCATAATGATGTGAGACTTGTATAAGACAAGCTCTCTATCAACCAATGTAGGTACAGTGCCGTATGGGTTAAGCTCTAACAACTCTTCATTTATTTGCGTAGGGTCTGTGAAAACGATTTCTACACCAACACCTTTTTCTGCAAGAACAATACGAGCCTGATGACTGTATATATCCAGGTTATCAGAAAAAAGCGTCATAATTGAACGTTTGTTAGTGGCAACAGCCATTAAAATCCCTCCGGCATCCAGTATTTGGTAAATTTAAAACAAAAAGGGGCGCTTGCGCCCCTAAAAAAAGGTGGTGAATTGTATACTATTAATGCACGTCTCGCCAGTATTCTTTCTTAAGCAATAATGCAAATACAAAGAATATTGCTAGGAAAATTAATGCGCCTTTGCCTATAGCAACTGATTGGAGTCGTGTGGGTTCACCCGTGTATTCAAGATAGTTAACTAAATCGCGCATCGCGGCGTCGTATTCATCTGCAGTTAACGCACCGCTGCCATCAGTTTCAAGATCAAACACTTCGGTTTTCTGCATTTCACCGTCCACCATTGTCTCGCGGTAAACCTTCTTAGGCGTTCCTTGCAGAGACTCTAAAACATGAGGCATACCTACATTAGGAAATACCAAGTTATTTACACCAAACGTCTTACTCTCATCAACATAGAACGTTCTCATGTATGTGTAAAGCCATTCGGGACCGCGCACTCGAGCGACGAGCGTTAAGTCTGGCGGTGGTGCACCGAACCATCCTGCTGCAGCTTCTGAAGGCATAGCAGTGGTGATGTAATCAGATACCTTTTCGCCGGTGAACTGCAGATATTCTTGTCCAAGTTCTTCGGGAATACCTAAATCATTAAACGTGCGTTGATAACGCTGATACTGCTTTTGGTGACATCCAAGACAATAGTTCATGAAGATTTTGGCACCGTTTTGCAATGATGCTTTATCAGTGAGGTCTATATCTACCGCGTCGAGAGGATAACTGGATCCTGCTGCAAACGCACAACTTGGGATGAGCAACAATAGCCCTAACCATTTTTTCATGCTGGAATCCTCTCCGGTACGGGCTTGGTTCGCTCACCTTTTGAATAAGCGAACAAGAGTATAAAAAACGCAAAATACATGACAGTTGCAATTTGTGAGGCAATGATTTTCCAGTTCTCTTGTGGTGTACCACCAAGATAACCCAGAAAGATAAATACAATTGCAAACACGATTAGGTTGGCCTTGTGTAGTCCGCTTCTGTAGCGCCATGAACGCACATTGCTGCGGTCAAGCCATGGAATGGCAAAAAGGAAACCAATCGCTGCAAACATAGTAATTACACCTAGCAACTTATCCGGCACCGCTTTCAGTATTGCGTAGAATGGGGTGAAGTACCAAACAGGGAAAATATGTTCAGGGGTCTTGAGCGGGTTTGCAATTTCAAAATTTGGGTGCTCTAGAAACTTCCCACCCATTTCTGGCGAGAAGAATAAAACATAACAGAATCCAAACAAGAATACTGCAAAAGCTACAAGGTCTTTCAAAACAATATGTGGGAAAAACGGCACTACGTCATTCGAGATATCATATTTTTCTGTATAATATTCATGGATTTGGAACGTCGTTTTTTCCTCTTCAGGTAATGTACCCTTCTTGAATTTGATATTTACACCGTCGGGGTTGTTAGAGCCAACCTCATGAAGCGCGATAATATGTAAGAATACTAAGATGACTATCACCAATGGCAATGCGATGACATGCAGTGCAAAGAATCTGTTCAGCGTCGCGCCCGAGATAACGTAGTCACCTTGTATCCATTCCACTAAATCGGTACCAATAACTGGGATAGCACTGAATAGAGATACAATTACTTGGGCGCCCCAGTAAGACATTTGCCCCCAAGGAAGTACATAACCCATAAAAGCTTCCGCCATAAGCGCAAGGTATATCAACATGCCAAACACCCAAAGCAGCTCTCTCGGTTTTTGGTATGAGCCGTAAATCATGCCTCGAAACATATGAAGATATACAACGATGAAAAAGGCGGATGCGCCAGTACTGTGCATATACCGTAATAACCATCCGTAATCAACTTCACGCATAATGTATTCAACTGATGCGAATGCGCCTTCAGCTGATGGTACATAGTTCATTGTCAACCATATACCAGTGACAATTTGATTGACCAAAACTATAGTGGCCATAAAACCAAATACGTACCAGAAATTCATGTTTTTTGGTGCGGGATACTGAATGGCGTGCATGTTTGCAACACGCATCATGGGAATGCGACTTTCAAACCAACTCAATAAAGCGTTCATTATACAACTCCCTCCCCATCAGAACCGATCAAGATAGTGTTTTCGCCAATGAATGCGTATGGCGGGACCTGTAAGTTTAACCCTGCAGGAACACCAGAGAAAACGCGACCTGACATATCAAACTTTGAGCCATGACATGGGCAGAAAAAGCCGTCCTTAACACCTTCTGCGTATTGTTCCATTGCGCCATCTGCTAAATGCTGTGGTGAACACCCTAAATGCGTGCAGATACCAACTAAAACAATAATGTCTTCTTTACGAGAGCGGAAAATATTGGCAGCGTAGCCTGGCTGTTGTGCAGACTCTGAGTTTGGATCCGCCAGTTGTCCTTCGTGCGTACTCAAGGCATCAAGTACAGCCTGTGACCGTTTCACTACCCATACTGGTTTACTGCGCCACATTACGCGAATAAGCTGCCCAATCTGCAGACCACTAATATCTACTTCCACATCCGCACCGGCCGCCTTGGCTCTTTCACTTGGTTGCCAAGAAGCAATAAAAGGCACAGCAGCAAAACCAGCGCCAACGGCACCGACGACAGATGTCGCGACCGTCAAGAACTTTCTTCTATTACTGCTAGGGGGTAGGTCAGCTTGTGGGGTTGATTCACTTGCATCAATTGATACATCACTCATCAACAAATCTCCGAGAGTTAATTATAAATACGTCGTTGTGCCGTCTATATAGTCATTGCGACACTGTTGTTGCGTGCTTCGTTGACGTTTGAGAATGTAGAAGTCGCAGCAACTCTGAATCCGCGCGTATGGTAAAAGAAAACGCCCTATTAACACAAGGGATTAGTACTGGCTTTCCTGTATTTACCATGATTTAAGTCAACAATTCTGCACACTGCATGTTTTTTTGCCTATTCGACATTAGTCTTCTGGCGAAGCCTTTTTTCGCCTCATTTGTTCAAACATTGAAGGCTCCCATGGACGCATTGCCATCAGCAATCCATAGTGTCTTCGCTTATCCAATGGAAGCGCTTGATCTTCAGTATTAAGTTGCGCCGCTTCTCTGGTTAATTGGTTTAATCTGCGCTGGATAATTTCAATTGATGTTTCAGAATATCGACCTCTCAAATAAAACCTGAAATTCCAACACTCTCCCATTTTCGGATTCATGAACTTTACCAACACTTCTTGTGTCATGAATTGTTCAAGTTTACCGTTTGGGATCCATCGAAAATCCTGCGCAATTAGAGAGCGATATTGATTGTTGGGCAAGAATTCAATCACCTTAATCCGGTCAAGTTGCGCCATTAATTGAACCAATAAAAGTTCATCAATATTATAATGCGCTATGATTTCGCCGAATTTCCACCCATCTCTTATACACAAAGCCACTAGCAGTAACTGTGGGTTTTCAAGTAACTCTTCTTCTTGCTGTTCCGTCAGCTGACTCACAAGTTCTGCTTGTGTTTGCGACAGCGCAAACAAGTCTGTTAATGAAATACTCAATACTTCGCATATCTCTTCCAGCCGCTCGAGAGAAAAACTGCTCAATGAAAACATGCGCTTAATATTGGCTTCACTCATATCCAGTTGGTTTGCCAACGCCTTGTAAGTAATAGACTGTTGTTTAAGCAATTTCTTAAGTGTGGATACAACCTGCTCTATTTGACTCATTGCGATTCCCAGAATGCTAATTAAGTGATGCTATCTATATTTAAAGTGACTTGGTTTACACATTACTTAGGGCGTGCAAACTGTCCTACCGCAGCCGAACGCAGGTTTTAAATCGGCCACGACTGCATCACAACCCATAAAGTATATTATATTAATACTTAATAGGTATTCAATCTATACATTTATCAGCATGGTTTATTTAAGTAAAACTGTTTTGTAGTCTTATTGTGACTTTTCAATCAAGGAAACAAACATGAAAACACTTACAACCGCTGGACTTTTAATAGCATTTGGTTTGACTCACTCGGCATTCGCACAGAGTGATGTATCACATCACAGTGAACAGACCAGCAAGCATAGTGCACTTGCAGTTTCACACGCTGGTGCGTCGACCGGGCAGGTGGCCAGTGCTGTTGTCGCCGTGCCCATTGTCTCTGGTGCAGTAGTGTCGGCAGGGGTTGCAAGCACCGCACAACAAAGTGCTGAGGTAGCGATTGATATCGTTGATTATTTTAGCCAACCGCTTGTTGTGACTGAATATGTAGTCACCGTTGATCCGGCACCCCATATGGCGCTAGACGCAAAAACACTCGAAGAGACTGCCGAACCAACTGTGAGAACAACGAAAACACAAACCATAGAAGTGACGAAAAAGACAACAACAGTTGAATCTGAAAAATCACAGTAGTGCTTTAAACCTTCAATCAAAAACGAAACACCCCATTATTAAAGATGAGAGGAATCACTCGATGAATATTTTTCACAAGGTATTGGCGGCTGCAGTACTCGTTCTCCTGGCAGGTACCACGAACACTGTGCTTGCCGGAAGCCAAACCACAGCAGAACCGCAATACAGCGCAACGCAAATCGTTCGTTTTGCAAAAGGTATCGAGCGACAACTGGCTCAAGATGGCGCACGTGCTGTGATCATAGCGCGCGCTGGCAGGCCCGCGAATGAACTACCTAAAGGCATTTCGTTTACGCATACTGCCGTCGCCATCTACTCACAAATCACGCTGCAAAACGGTGAAATGGCATATGGATATGCAATTCACAATCTCTATCAGTCGCCTAACAATCGCGGCCGCAGTTTTTTAATGACAGACTATCCAGTGGACTTCTTCTGGGGTGCAGTGGATCTTCGCGCAGGTATCATCATACCGAGCGTAGTAATGCAAAAGCGCATTATTGACCTGGTGTCTACGAGCGATCATAGAAAGTTGCACAACACAAAATACTCCGTATTGGCAAACCCCTATAACAACATGTACCAAAACTGCACAGAGTTTACATTGGACATCGTCAACGCCGCCGTATACGAAACAACCAATCAAGCGCGACTGAAACGCAATGCACAACAATATTTCTCTGCGCAAAAAGTGAATGAAAGCAGAATGAAATTATCCATGGGCAGCATGGTTATGAAGGACTTAACACTGCGCGATCACAAACGCACTGTGCGTACTGCAACCTTCGGTAGTCTCGCTGCTTATATGCAGCAATATGGCCTTGCCAAACAAGTATACATCGTTAACAGCGACCTTACGCTGTCGCAACTTTAATCTACGAATTACAATCGAAAGAGGAACCAACATGACTCATCAACAACGACCAACAAAGGCATTCAAGATAGCATCAATACTTGCGCTAGTTTGTGGCATTGGCGCCTACTTCATTGGTTTGTACAATGCTGAAATGATGCTGAACGAGAAAGGGTATTACTTTACGATCATCTTATTTGGATTGTTCTCAGCAGTATCCCTTCAAAAAACGATAAGAGATAAACAAGAGAACATACCAACAACGAAAATTTACATGATGTTGTCCGCTGCTAGCACGCTGATTGCCATCGCGTTACTTGTTATTGGTTTGATTAACGCTGAGCTCTTACTCAGTGAAAAAGGATTTTACGCGATGTCTTTTATTCTAAGTTTATTTGCTGCAGTAACAGTGCAAAAAA